>NZ_JAGGPC010000044.1:0-30039 GCF_018614005.1 Streptomyces sp. ISL-99 | reverse complement strand
GGCACGCGTCATGCTCGACCGGCGCCGCAAGACAGTTGTGGCCTGTGTCAGCTGTCACGATCGTATCCATGTCGCGCGATCGGCTGAATCACTCACGCGGTGATCACTGGAGAGCCGGATGATCGGGAAACCATCACGTCCGGTTCGGCGGGAGGCCGTGCGGAAAAGGACCTGCCTTGGCAGACACCTCGCCGCGCGGCCGACCCAACGTCCTGGCTGACCGGCTACCGCCGCCTCAACCACCGCTACGAGCGACACCCCGGCAACTACCTGGCCTTTCTCGGACTCGCAGCCGCAATCTGCTGCTACAAACGCTTCCGCAACCTCACCATGCAGGACACCGTCTTAAGCTCGGCGTTAAGCTCCTTGTCGACCTTCCGCTCCGCCCGGGTGTTGATCTTCAGCACGAGCTGGATGAACAGGTCCACCAGCGAGTCAATGATCTCCGTCTGCCGCACATGGCACAGCGCGGCCAGCAGTGTCAGCCGCCGCGGCGGCTTCATCCGCTCCAAGTTCGCCGGGTACTCCTTTGACGCCCGCGCCCGCCATGCGTCCACGCTCGACAACTTGTTGGGGGCGTACCTCGGCATCCGAACGTCTCCTTCAAAAGCGTTCGCAACCACCGATAGAACTCAAGCGGTCTACCCGGTTGTCTTCATCGACGCCATCCACGTCAAGATCCGTGACGGGCACGTCGCCAACCGCCCGGTCTACGTGGCCATCGCGGTCACCGCCGACGGCTACCGCGAGATCCTGGGACTGTGGGCCGGCGACGGCGGTGAGGGCTCCAAGTACTGGGCCACCGTGCTGACCGAGATCAAGAACCGGGGCGTCCGTGGCGTGCTGATGCTGGTCTGCGACCGCCTCTCCGCCCTGCCTGACGCGGTTAACACCGTCTGGCCCCAGACCGTGGTGCAGACCTGCGTGGTCCACCTGATCCGCAACAGCCTGCGCTATGCCTCGCGCCGTGACCGGGCCGAGGTCGCCCGCGACCTCAAGCCCGTCTACACCGCTGTCACCACGAACGCCATCGAGAGTCTGAACGCCCGCTCGGCGCGCGGCCCAAGCCTGCGGCCACTTCCCTAACGAGACCGCCGCCCTCAAGCGCCTCTACCTGACCACCCTCGCCCTGGACCCCACCGGCCGCGGCCGCCAGCGCTGGAACAACCGCTGGAAGACCCCCCTCAACGAGTTCGACGTCCTGTTCGACGGCCGCCTTACCGCTATCCGGGCGTAGGTCGATCAGCCCACCGAAGAACCTGTAGGCCAAACAGACGATCTACAACCCCTATGGGGCGTGGGCGCTGGGACTGGATTGTGCCGGTCGGTTTGTGGGAGATCGCGGAGCCTTTGCTGCCCGCGGCGCGAGTGCGGCCGCAGGGCGGCGGGGTGGTGCGGGAGCGGCCGGACAACTGGGGAAACACGGCACGGCAGCCCGAACAGGGCGCCAAGGCTCACGGACCTCGGGACGTCGACCACCGGGACGCTGTCGCGCATACCTGAGTCGCCCCTTACCGACGGGATGAGAGCACCTCCGTCAGGCGGGGCTGACGGGTGCTCGATCTCGGGCTCGCGAGGCAGTGGGCGTTCGATCCCCGGTTGTCGAGGGCCGGGTGGTGCCGGGTTGCCGGCTCGGCGCTCGGGCCGTGTGTCGGGGACGCCGAGGACGCGTGCTGCCTTCTCGCCCATGTCGGACACCATCGTCCCCATGACCCGCTGCCGCGCCGTGCCGGCCCCTGGGTCGGCACGGCGCGGACCGTCATTGGCTCGTCAACGCCGTGAGCGCCTGACAGGCTGCATAGCTGGGCAACAGGCCCGAATTTCGGGCTTCGGCGAGCGGGAGCGCGTCCTGGTCACGGGCGGAGAGCAACGGGATCCCGGCGGGCCAGTTGATGGCCAATTCGGGATCGAGCGGGTGCACACCATGCTCGGATGCCGGGTTGTAGGTCTGCGAGGACAGATAACACAGCGTGGCCTCGTCCGAGATCGCGCAGAAGCCGTGCCCGATGCCTTCCGAGAGGTAGACGGCACGACGGCTGACATCGTCGAGCCGGGTGCCTTCCCAGCGCCCGTAAGTCGGCGAGCCGACGCGCAGGTCCACCACCACATCGAACACCGCGCCGCGCACACACGTCACGTACTTGGCCTGCCCCGGCGGCACATCGGCGAAGTGGATGCCGCGCACCACGCCGCGAACGGATACCGACAGATTGGCCTGGGCCAGCCGCAGTGGGCGGCCGACCTCTGCGGCGAACTGGTCGACGCGGTACCAATCCAGGAAGACCCCGCGCGGATCGGCGTGTTGCTTGGGAGTGATCTCCCAGGCACCCTCCATACCGAGCGGGCGAAGTTTCACGACGACTTCAACTCCTTCAACTCCTGATCGGCGAGTAGGCCGAGGAGATACGGGCCGTAGCCGCTCTTGAGCAGCGGGCGGCTGAGTTCCCGCAACTGGTCGTTCCCGATGAGGCCGCAGCGCCAGGCGACCTCTTCCACGCAGCCGATCTTGAGGCCCTGCCGTTCTTCCACCACACGCACGTACTCCGATGCCTGGACCAAGGAGGTGAACGTTCCCGTGTCCAGCCAGGCGGTACCCCGGTCGAGCACGGTGACCTGCAACTCGCCCCACTTCAGGTACGTTTCGTTGACGGCGGTGATCTCCAGTTCGCCACGCTGACTCGGCACCAGGCCGCGAGCGACCTCCAACACCCGGTTGTCGTAGAAGTACAACCCCGGGACGGCGTACCGCGACTTGGGATTGGCCGGCTTCTCCTCTATGGAGACGGCCGTACCGGCCTCGTCGAACTCCACTACCGCGTAGGCCGTGGGGTCGGCTACGACGTAGGCGAAGATCCGTCCCCCGGCGGGGTCGCTGTACTGACGCAGCCGAGTTCCCATGCCCCCGCCATGGAAGATGTTGTCCCCGAGGACCAAGGCCACCGACTGGTCGCCGATGAACTCGGCACCTAGGACAAACGCCTGCGCGATACCCTCGGGCTGCTCTTGGACGGCGTACTCAAGACGCAGGCCCAGTTGCGAGCCGTCGCCGAGGAGGTGACGGAACTGACGCTGGTCCTCGGGGCGCGTGATCACCAGTATCTCCCGTATGCCAGCCATCATCAGCGTGGTCAGCGGGTAGTAGATCATTGGCTTGTCGAAGACCGGTATCAACTGCTTGGAAACAGCCCGGGTGACCGGCCACAGCCTGGAGCCGGTACCGCCCGCAAGAAGGATTCCCCTCAACCAGCCACCCCATCAGCAACCCGGCAACGTCTGATCCTCGTTGGTGCAGCCTTCGACGTCACAACGTCGACTCCGCCGATATCACACGGGGTTCGGGTATGGGAACAATAAAATGGCCGCCGTTCTCCAGAAACTTCTTCTCCTTTCTGATGATCTCCGGCGCGTAGTTCCAGGCCAACAGCAGGTAGTAGTCCGGTACATGGTCGCCTGCCTGTTCCGGCGACCAGATCGGAATTCTGGACCTTGGAAATATTTTTCCCTGTTTCAGAGCTGTTGTGTCGCTGCAGAACCGGATCTCCTGATGTCCCAGCCCGCATGCGGCCAGCAGTGCACTGCCTTTGGTCGGTGCGCCGTATCCAGCCACTGACTTGCCCTCTGCCACCACGCTGCGTACCAGTTCTCGGATCTGTGCGCGCACCCGTTCCGTACGCTCGGCGAACTCCCGGTATGTTCCCTCCTCCGCGATGCCCTGGCTTCGTTCTTCCGCGAGCATCTCGGCGACAGCGGGCCGCACCTCGTAGTCGGCGGTGGCCGGGGCGGCGAAGACCACGATCGAGCCGCCGTGCACATCGGCTGTATGGACGTCCACGACGCGAAGGCCGTGCGACTCGAACAGCGTGCACAGCGAGCCGAGCGAAAAGTAGGAAACGTGTTCGTGGAAGATGGTGTCGAACTGATTGTTTGCGAGCAGTTCCGCCAGATAGGGAACTTCCACAAAGAACAGGCCATCAGGAGCCAGCAGGGCGGAGACTCCGTTGAGGACTTCGTGAACGTCTGGGATGTGGGCGAAACATTGGCGCCCGTAGACCAGTCGCGCCAGACCATGTCCGGTCGCGATCTCCTGGCCGACTTCGGCAGTGAAACCAGCAGGAATCGTTTCCACGCCGCGATCGTTGGCGATGCCGGCGAGATTGCGCGCAGGATCAACGCCGACTACCCGCATGCCGGCCTGCCGGAACAGCTCCAGGTGCGCGCCGGTGTTACTGCCGAACTCCACGACGAGGTCTCCGTCGGTCAGGCCGATCCGCTCGATACACAGTTCGACGAGCTGCCGCATGTGCTGGATGATCGAGCCTGCGTCCGAGGCGACGTAACGATAGTGCCCGAAAAGGACATTCGGTTCGATGACATGCCGCAGTGTCATCAGCCAGCATTGCCGACACACGACGACATCCAGCGGGAACAGAGTCTCGCCCCCTGCGTCGTCTTCCTCGCCGAGCAGGTTTCCGGCCAGTGGTGTCGACCCGAACGAGACCACATCAAGCCAATCGTTGTGTCCGCACACCCGGCACTCGTCGATGGGCCGCACAATGTCCTGCATCTCTTCCTCTCCCTCCTCATTCCTCACCTGCAAGAACTGCTGACAAGATGGTTCTCGGAACACGTTGTCCACAGAGCAGGTGTCGCTGACCGGCGGCAACATCACCCCATTCACGCCCCTGATCCGGGTCATTCCGCCAGTCCGAGGTCACCGGCGGCGGCCCCGGCTGCCGGGAGATCCGTGACGACATCCACGAAGCGTGCCTCCGCCCGGTTGCGCCGTCACCTGCTGGCGTCGCTGGGTGAATCCGTCGCTTCGTTGGGACTCTTGAGCGGTTCCCACCAACCTCGGTTACTGCGGTACCACTCCACTGTCTCCACCAGCCCGTCCGCGAACTCGACACGAGGCGAGAAACCGAGTTCCGTACGAATTTTGGTCGTGTCCAGTGAATAGCGGAGATCATGCCCCATCCTGTCCGGAACATGCCGCACCATGTCCCAGCCGACACCACAGGCCGCGAGGAGGTGTTCGGCCAGTTCGAGGTTGGTCAACTCGGTGCCACCGCCGATGTGGTAGACCTCCCCGGGCCGACCATCGAGGAGCACCAACTGGATGGCGCGACAGTGATCCGACACGTGTAGCCACTGACGGCGGTTGCGGCCATCGCCGTACACCGGAACCTGCTGCCCATCCATGATATTGGTCGTGAACAGCGGGATCAGCTTTTCCGGATACTGGTACGGACCATAGTTGTTGGTGCATCTGGTGACCACGACGTCGAGCCGGCGAGTCCGGTGCCAGGCCAGCGCCAGCAGGTCTCCCGCCGCCTTGGCCGCCGCGTACGGTGCGTTCGGGGCCACCGGGGACGACTCGGTCCAGGCTCCCTCGGGAATCGATCCGTACACCTCGTCGGTCGAGATGTGAACGAACCGTCCCAGTCGGTGACGGGAGGCCGCTTCCAGCAGCACCTGCGTGCCCAGAGCGTTCGTACGGACAAACGAAGCGGCACTGTCGATCGAGCGGTCCACATGTGTCTCGGCAGCGAAGTGCACGATCGCGTCGTGTCCGGCCACCACATCGTCCACCAGGTCCGGATCACAGATGTCGCCTTGCACGAACCGATAATTCTGCAGGTCCGCAATCGGCGCCAGGTTCAGCACATTGCCGGAATAGGTCAACTTGTCCAGCACGGTGACATGAGTTCCCGATGAGCGCGGCAGAGCGCCACGCAAGGTAGCCCGGACGAACTCCGAGCCGATGAAGCCGGCACCGCCCGTCACCAGAAGTCGCATCCGCGGCCCCTCCTTTCTCCCACTCGAGGAATATTACGATTCATCGGCAATCAGAAGGGGAAACGACTGCGTCAGAGCGGTAGCCCAATGCCGAATCGGCGTCAGCCCGACCTCCCGCCAGGCGTCATGCCCCAACACCGTGTACCGGGGCCGCAGTTCGCCGCCGACGACCTGGTCGCTGCGCACCGGGCGAACTCGTCCGGGGTCCGCACCGAGCAGCCGGAAGGTCATGCGGGCGAGGTCGTACCAAGTGGCCTCGCCTGAGCTCGTTCCGTGGAACACGCCGGATGCGCCGTGGCGAACGAGTGCCACGATCTGTTGTGCCAAATCCACGGTCCACGTTGGCTGGCCCCACTGATCGTCCACCACGTCCACCGTCTTGCGCATCTGCTCCAGCCGGACCACCTTGCGAATGAAGTTCGTGCCATGTCGCCCGTACAGCCAGGCGGTTCGTACGATCGTCCCGTCGTCCGGCAGCAACTCGAGCACAGCCTGCTCGCCGGCCTGCTTCGTCCGGCCGTACGCGTTGATCGGACTGGTGACCGCACTTTCGGCATAGGGCCGGCCACTCGTGCCGTCGAAAACGTAATCAGTGGAGAGGTGGACCAGCCGTATCGATCGATCGCTGCATATCGAAGCCAGCTCTCTGACCCCTCTTCCGTTGATAAGAAGGGCCTCCGATTCACCGGCCTCCGCCTCATTGAATCGCGTCCATGCTGCGCAATTGACGATTGTAGTCGGTTGATACGTGGAGACAACAGCTCGGACCGAAAGGCGGTCGGTGATGTCGAGATCTTGTCGAGTGACGGCAACCACCGGTTCGTTCAGCCCTTGCAAAACCCCCACCAGATCTCGCCCGAGCATTCCTGCCGCACCAGTAACCAACCAGCGATTCACCATGTGAGATTCCAGCCCCGCCGTGGTAGTTGCTGAGATTCCTGTCGACGGGTTTCAATCCGTGATCAGAAGGCTTCCGGAGACCGGCCCGTCGCCTTCGCGCGTGAACGTCAACGCCGCCTGTCGTCGTGGCACGTTGCGCCCCTGTGGTGCGGTCCCCCGGGCTGACCGCGTGGTTCGGCCCGGGGGACGTGGCGTCGGCTGTCCTAGCTTGACAGGGCCGGCGTCTGGGGCGGGAGTGCAGGCTCCATGGTCGCGAGGTCGGGGTCACGGGCCAAGGCGGCTTCATGCAGGGGCTGGTAGCTGTTCCAGCCCAGCAGGTGTGAGCCGAGCTGCTGGGCTGTCAGGCGCGCCACCTCGGCGGGGATCGGTTCCGGATTCCCGGCCGCGTCTGCCAGCAGCTGGACACGGCAGCAGGTGTCCAGGAGCGTGAACCACCAGGCGGCGGCGTCGAGTGTCTCTCCGACGGTGACCAGACCGTGGTTCTTCAGCAGGATCGCCTTGTGCCCGCGAAGCTGTTTGGCGATCCTGCGCCCGTCGTCCTTGGCGAGCACCAGACCCGTGTAGTCGTCGAACACCTCGTGGTCCTCGAAGAACGGGCACGCGTCCTGAGTCAGTGGGGGTAGCTTGCGGGCGAAGGCGGAGAAGGCACGGCCGTAGACGGTGTGCAGGTGGATGACGGCCTGGACGTCGGGGCGTGCCCGATGGATCTCGGCGTGGATGTTGAACGCGGCGATGTTCACCCGGCGTTGGCCGTCCACGGTCTCGGCGCTGTCGCCGTCGACCCGGATCAAGTCCGCCGGTGTGATGGTGGAGAAGGGGTGCGCCAGCGGATTGGCCCAGTAGGTGTTGGCGTGTTCCGGGTCGGCGACGGTGATCAAGCCGGCGAGGCCGTCCTGGTCGAAACCGAGGCGGGCGAAGTGCCGCAGCGCGACGGCGTGCCGGAATTTGAGATAGGCGCGGTGCTCAGCGTATGTGTCGAACACTGGCGGGTGACGGAAATAGTCGTCTCCGGGCATGTTCGCCAAAGCCTTGCTCATCGGGCAACTCCCGTGGTCGATCCCGTGTCTTGGTGAAGTGCGCGCAGGTCGTGGTCGCGGCCTTCCTCACCGTGGAAGAAGCAATTCCAGCCGGACAGGATCTCCGCCATGTTGCCGGTGTAGCTGCGTTCGGCCTTGACATAGTCGCCACTGCGACCGAACGACCAGCCGATGACGTTGCACTCCTCCGGATCATGGCTGGGCGCCACCTCAAGGAACCTGGCGATGCGAGCGGGGATGCGTGGTAGCGCGTCCTTGGGGACTTTCAGGGCGTAGAAGCACACCCGCTCGATGTCCCCGCTGTGCAGGTCGAGGGTGATGGCGACGCAGTAGTCCTCGGGCATGTACGCCAGGACCTCCTCCACGACATCCGCGGCAGGTGGTGTGCTGCCGGACAGGGCGTGGATGCGGGCGAACTGAACGGTGTCCAAAGGACCTTGACCGCGGAAGTAGACGTTCGCACTGTGGTGGCGCCAGTCCACCGCTGCGAACCGGATGTGTGCCAGGCCCAGTGCGAGGAAGTCCTTCAACCGAGCCTGCACCGGCGCCGGCAGAGCGGGAACGGAGAGGATGTCCTCGGCCGGCCGCAGGCCGCCGAAGTACAGCCATGTCTTGACCATCCCCCGCCCGGCGTCGAAGTCGCCCGACTGTACCGGCGCGCCGCCGTAGAGGCCGCTCCAGGCGTCCACGATGGGCAGGGTCGGATGTGCGGCGTCCAGCAGCCCCGCGTCGATGGCCCGGCTGACGGTGTCCATCTTGAGGCGAGAGAAGAACCGGTACGACAGTTGGTCTCCAGGCTGGCTGGTGGTCTTCCATAAGGTGGCGCTCTGGGCGAAGTTGTCACGGAAGGTCTCGAGGACGGTGTCGATAAGACGGTGGGCAATGGGCGCGCCGATCGCGGCAGCGGTAGCGCGTACATCGGCGCGGAAGCGTTCGCAGTCGAATTCTTGATCTATCGGGAGAGCAGGCATGACTTCCTCCGTCAGTCCTGGCCGCCTATGGGCATGGCGGCAAATCGCTGAGGCCAGGGCGTTCCATTAGATGTACGGCGCAAAACGCCATGAGTAGCGCTCTCACGCGAGCGCCCACAGACCGTCGGTCTCTACTCCTATCAAATCACCGCGCAACCCAAAAAGGGGTCTTCCTGTCGGATCCGTGGGTGCAGGGCTCCGTCGTTCTGGCGGTCGGTCAGATAGGGCCGGTATGGGCCTGATACCCAAACTCGGCCGTGATGGTGATGGATCGGCAGGTACACGCGCAGGCACGCCGTCTGCGCGGTCCTGGCCGGCGCGAAGTCCCTCACCGCGATCGCCAAGCGGGCCGCAGACGCCTCTGAACAGCTCCTTCTCCACGGCATCACCGGCGCAGAACTGTTGTTGTCGTTGGCTTCTGCGCAGTTGACCGGCGGGGATCATCTGGTGTCCTTGGATCGGCTGCGGGCCGATACCGCCGGGCAATGCCTGGCGTCGGCGCCAACCCCGGCCTCAACCACCGCGGCGGGGGTGGCTGGCCGGATCACCCCGCGGCATCTGGCCGTGGACCCCCGTGATCCGGCGCGACAACCGGTCAATTACTATGCCCGGCAACCGAAACCAGCATCCCACATTGATCAACTATCTGTGAATTACCCGGTGCGCTGCCAGTAAACACCGTCGCGGTCGATCTTGATCAGTTCGTCGGCAATGTCAAACCTCGCGCGGTATTCGTCCACCGCGTCTTTGCACGGCGGGCACATCATGTAGTCGTCGACGATGACGTAGCCACCGACGGACACCTTCGGGTAGAGATTGATCAGGGTATCCCAGGTAGATTCATACAGGTCCCCGTCCATCCGCAGTACGGCGAGCGAGTCGATCGGCGCGGTGGGCAGCGTGTCCTTGAACCAGCCGGCGAGGAACCGGACCTGCTCGTCGAGCAGGTCGTAGTTGCGGAAGTTGCGCCGGACCTCGTCCTCGGACACCGCGAGCACCGAATTTCGCCGATGCAGCGCCATCTTCCGGTCGCCTGCATGGCCGTCCTCACCGACGTCAGGAATGCCCTGGAAGGAGTCAGCGACCCACACAATCCGGTCGCGCACGTCGTGGGCGCGCAGAATTCCCCGCATCAAGATGCACGCTCCCCCACGCCACACCCCAGTTTCCACGAGGTCACCGGGGACATTGTTGCCAATAACATCCTCGACACATTGCCGAATGTTTTCGAGGCGTCTAATTCCGATCATCGTGTGCGCGTTCGCCGGCCAGTCGCGTCCCTCGTTGCGGACCTCTTCCCGGTACGTTGAATCGCGATGGGAGAAGTTTTCCCGGTGCGCGGGATCCTCATACACCGTCCCGGCTAGCACCTTGATCATGAGGTCCAGATACAGCGATGAGTCGCTGCTCGTTCCTTGCGTGGTTTCTTCGGGCTGAGATTGGGATAGTGTGTTTGTCACCCTAACTACGATAGGTGCCACCCCCAGCCGGGTCTAGGTGCCTCGGCTCAGAAGTTTCCACCTACCGTGCTTACGCCTTCAGCTCGACGAATCCGTAGCTGATTACTTCGGGCGCGATCCTCACTGCCGAGTCCGCGGTCGATGAATATTTTCGATAATCTCGCGGCCCGCGCGTGCGCCATCGGCGTGTTCAAAACGTTCTGTAAATGCACCTTCCAGGGCTCTCGCTGCTCTCGCCAAACCCACTCGATACCATATTTCTTTATGTAGCCGCCGTCTTCGAGTTCTTCCCGGACGCCGATCTTCTCGAGCAGGTGGTCCACGCCTTCGGCGTGGCGAGCAGGGCACGAATCCGTTGGCCCAGGCGGGGACTGCCCAGCCACGGGCTGGCCGCTGCGGGGCCGGTCCGGCAGCCCGGTGACGCCTTCGACGTCGTGGCGGGGGATCCACCGCCGTACCGTGTGCGGATCGTAGTGCAGCAACGCGGCGATCTGGGTGGCGGGCATCCCGCTGGCGAGGACCTCGTCGGGGTGATCTTGTGTGGAAACTCGATCAAAACCCTGACGAGGTCCTCCTATATGGACCTATCAACTCGGGCGAGTTACGGACAAAACTTCCGCAACGTGCTTAGCAGCAGGACCGACCAGCCACTCAGGCAGCGGCCCGACGGGCAAAGCACTTGACCGTGGGAACGCCGTAGCCCTGGTCATCGACCCAAACTCTCTGCTCGGACACCGGCGTCTCACTGGCCGCCTGGGCCAGGGCCTCGCGGTAGTCCTGGAGCCGGGGCGCGTGATGGTGAGCCAACGCCCAGACGGCCTGCATCTCCGAGTCCCAAGGCCGCTGGTTCAGAAACTGGAGCCACGTCCGGAACTGGGGCTCGTCGAAGTCGCTCGGATTCATGAAGGAGCAGTTGAGGATCGCCCCCCCTGGCTTGACCAGGCGCAACATGGTGGAGAACGCCGCCGAGAGTCGGGTGAGCCGGTGGAACGCATGCCGCGAGACCACCAGATCCGCTTTCTCGAGCAGATCCTCCATACCGGCCAGGAGCTGCGCATCCCCGTGACGGAACTCGAGCGCCTTGCCCTGCTCGGCGGCATACCCTCGGGCAATACGGACCATGTCCTCCGAGAGGTCGATACCGACCAGCTTCAGCGAGGGGAACCGGGAGCTGAGGATGATCTCCAGCTCCCCCGAGCCACAACACAGGTCGACCACGGTCTGTCCATCGGCGA
Source organism: Streptomyces sp. ISL-99 (assembly GCF_018614005.1). Taxonomy (NCBI): domain Bacteria; kingdom Bacillati; phylum Actinomycetota; class Actinomycetes; order Kitasatosporales; family Streptomycetaceae; genus Streptomyces; species Streptomyces sp. ISL-99. Next base: position 18,640 of record NZ_JAGGPC010000044.1, on the reverse strand, counting down.
TGCCGGCACCGACCAGCAGGTCCACGAACTCGTTGTACATGTGAAACGCCCGGGAGCCCATCCGGTGAAAGGCTTCGGCCTCGGACCCCGTAATCGGTTCAATCTTCATCTCGATATCCCTTGCGGTAGTTGTCGCTGCAGCCTTCCCCGGCCCGGTGGCCGTTCGCCTGGGCCATCAGCTGCCTCACCAGAGCGCGGTCCAGCTCCGGTACAGCTGACTCTCCCGACGCGTTCCTCGAACGCACATTGATTCTCGGTGTAGTTTCCATCAGTCACGTCAGTCATAACTGCCGCTTCCTAGCCGGGAGTTACACCGTTCACGGTACAGACCCGACATCGCCACACCCGCCGGCCGCTGGTCCCAGACGTTGTTCAGCGGCATCGCCTCGGCGAGGGCATTCGAACGGGCGCCGAAGGCGGTCATCCGTTCGGCGAGTCGGGACAGTTCGGCGTTCAGCTCCTCACACTCCCTCACAGGCTCTCCTTTTCCGGCTTCACGGGACCGATGATGACGAAGCGCTCCTGCCACAGGCCATAAAGCTCGGTCAGGAGTTCTCCGGTCAGCTCGACGCCGAATCGGGCCAGCGGGGTGACACCGTCAGCATGCATCAGCAGGTCGTACATCGCGGCCGAGATCGTCGCATGCGGACCGGCGGTGTAGTCGAGGTAGATCTCGTGCGAGACCCCGGGAACGCCCGGCTCGTCCGCCGACACGCGAGCGAGCCGGCGAACGAGCTTCGTCACCGGGCGGAAACCGACGGTGAAGTCCTCCAGCGCCAACGGCAGCTCGGTCCGCCTGCGAACCACGAAGTCCTCGATCACGAGCACGTCGAGGCTCGTCGTGAGGTAGCTCGCGAGTACGTCCTCGACGGACTGCACGATCGGCTCCGCGTTGTTGTTGAACGACGTGTTGAGCAGCACCGGGGTGCCGGTCAGCTCACCGAAGCGCGTGACGAGCCGGTGGAACCGCGGGTTCGTCTCTTTGGTGACGACCTGGACGCGAGCGCTACCGTCGACGTGGGTCACCGCGCCGAGCAGCTCCCGGCGGTCCGCTCGCACCTGCACGACGAACGACATGAAGTCGTGGTGTCCCAAGGTCTCCGGCAGATCGAAGTAGTCCGCGGCCGACTCCGCAGTCACGGCCGGGGCGAACGGGCGGAAGCTCTCGCGCTTCTTCACCATGGCGTTGATGCGCGTCTGGTTCTCCTTGGGGCGCGCGTCGGCAAGGATGCTGCGGTTGCCCAGCGCACGCGGCCCGAACTCCGAGCGGCCATGCGCCCAGCCGATCACCTCGCCGGCGGCGAGCAGGTGCGCGGTGGCCTCGACGATGTCGTCGGGACGCTGGACGTCGACGAGCAGGCTCCACGACTTGAGCGTCCGCTCCAGCGAGTCGAGGTCACCCAGATCCGGGCCGAGGCTCGCGCTCGTCAGCCGCGGCAGCGGCCACGCGCGTTCGCCGCGTTCCCACGCGACAACGAGTGCGGCACCCTCGCTGGATCCGGCGTCATGCGATGCCGGATGGATGAACACCTCGTCGAACAGACCGGAGGCGAGGATGCGGCCGTTGAGCGTCGAGTTGTGGGCGACACCGCCACCGAACGCCAGGTTCCGCAGGCCCGTGCAGCGTGCCCAGTGGCCGAGCACGTGCATCGCAATCTTCTCGGTGGTTTCCTGCATACTCGCCGCAAAGTCCATGTGCGCCTGGGTGAACGGTTCACCGCGACGACGGGGTTGCAGACCGTGCTCCCGGAGGGTCGTGGTCATCTTGTAGACCACTCCCCCACGCGGGACCAGCTCGTACGTACCGTTTGGACCGAGCGAGTACAGCGTCGAGAAGACCTCACGATAGGTGGACGGGTCGCCGTACGGGGCGAGGCCCATCACCTTGTACTCGTCGCCGAAGCCGTAGCCGAGGTGGCGGGTCCCGTACAGGTAGAACATGCCGAGCGACTTCGGCACCGGGTACGACGCGATCTCAAGCAGCTCGGCCCCGTTCGACCGGTAGATCGTGGCGCAGTTTCGCTCACCCGCCCCATCCATGACGACGACCAGTGCCTCGCTCATGCCCGACCGGTAGTACGTCGACATCGCGTGCGCCAAGTGGTGCGGCACGTAGTGGAGGATCTCCGGCGGAGCCGCCCAGCCGAGGTCGACGCGAAGACGCTCCAGGATCATTTCGCGCGAATACCGCGTCGGCACCCTCGGGTGGTCGGTGTAAAGCTGCTGGAATATGTCGTCGAAGAAGTCCTCGGTGAAGTAGTAGCCAATCGCGTCGACATCCGCCGGAGTCGCACCCGCGATGGCGAGGCATTCCCGAATCGCGTTGCTGGGAAACTTCGTCGTCTTCTTTATCCGGTTGAGCCGCTCCTCCTCCACCGCCGCAACGAGAACTCCGTCGTGGACCAGTGTGGCGGCAGCGTCGTGCATGTAGAGCTCGTTGAGGTTCGGCACCACATCGGCGCCCGCTGCGGACACATTCCCGTTCAGGCCAAGAATTAGCATGTCGTTCCAATCTGCGAGCACGGCGCTCACCTTTTCGAGCAGCAGCGCGAGTGTGAGCGAATCCACCCGAGGCTCACCAGTGTTGCGGTGGCAGACGTCACCGCACCCGCCGGCCGCTGGTCCCCCATCGGTTGAGGTGCCGAGGAAATAGTTTCATGTAACCGCCAAAGAACGAGCTTTCACGCGATGATCATTGATCGGCCTGTCCGCCCGTACCGGCACAATCCAAATCGTTGGTCGGATGGAGATCCTGCCTACTGTCCTGGTCGTGACCGAGGACCAGTGCCGCCAGGTCCTCGGCCACCTCGGTCGGGTTCGGTCGGCTCACGTTCTCGTCGGCGAGTCGGCGTGAGATCGCGCGGTGCGGGCCGTCTCCGGTGATCAGCGCGCAGGCCGCTTTGATCCGCGCCAGGTCATCGGTGTCGTGCGGCAGGCTCGTGCCCGCGCCGACGGCGGTGAGTCGCTCCGCATTGGTGAAATGGTCGGCGAAGTGCGGGACGACCAGTTGCGGCACGCCGAACGACGCCGCCGCCATGGTGCTCCCGGAGCCACCGTGGTGCACGATCGCCGTGCAGGTCGGCAGCAGGTCGCACAGCGGGGTCCGTGCGGCACGCACGCCGTCGGGCAAGTGACCCAGCAGCGGCCGGTGGCTCTCGTCGATGGCGATGACCACCTCTTGGCCCAAGGCCACCAGTTCATCCAGCAGCAGCCGCCACAGCGGTGCGACGTGCGGATCACGCCGGGGCAGGGACGTGCCTAGGGTCAGGCATACCCGTGGCCGGGCCGACGGCCCGGCCAGTAGCCAGTCGGGCACGCTGGCCGGGCCGTTGTAGGGCACATACCGCATGGGCATGGTCGCCACTGCATCCGAAGGCTGGAGGCTGTCAGGGCACACGTCGATCGTCCTGGCCGGTTTTCCCAACGGGGACAGCCCGCGTACTGCCAGATCGGTGTCCAGGGCCGCAGCCGCGGCGCTCAGCAGTCGCTCCGGCGGGATCAGGCCGTAGGAGTGCCGCACCCAGGGCACGCCGGCATTCGTCGCTGCGGCAGGCCCGGCCAGCTCCATGGGTTCGGCGATCACCAGGTTCGGGTGCCACACGTCAACGAGTGCACGGATGGCGGGCAGCGCTCGGATACCGGCCTCGGCGCACCGGTGGCCGGTACTCTCGGCCGGGCTCACCGGACCGCCGAACGGGCCCGCCGGTTTGAACAGCTCGACCGGGTCAATCGGGTCCAGCACGGCCGCGCCAGGCAGTCCGGCTCCGGTCACCACCGGGAGGAACTCACGGTCGGTGGCGACCAGCACGGTGTGCCCGGCCGCCTGTAGCGCCCAGGCGAGCGGCACCATGGGAAACAGGTGGCCGATACCGGGCAGGCTCGTAAACAGCACTCTCATCGAATGACTCACCTCACCTGTCCACCAGCACGTCCGGGCTCTCACCGCGAGCCTCAGCGCTGACCTCACGGATCCGCAGCCGATCCACCTTCCCAGTGTTGTTGATCGGGAACTGCCGCCAGCGCACGAACCGGATCGGAGCGTGCGTCGGGGTCATGGCCTGCGCGACGTGGTCGCGCAGAGCGGCGAAGCTCGGGGCGCCGTCGGTGCTGAGCACGACGGCGGCGTGCAATTCCTCCATCAGATCCGGCCGACGGTGGCCGTACACGCACGCATCCACCACGCCGGGACAGCCGACGAGCACCTTCTCCACCTCGGTCGGACTGACTCGCGTGTCCTGCACTTTGACCGTCTCGTGCATCCGGCCGAACAGCCGCACATACCCGCGTTCGTCAACGGAGCCGAAGTCGCCGGTATGCACCCAGCCGTCCCGGACCACCCGCGCGGTGTGCTCAGGATCGGCGACATAGCCGGCCATGGCCTCCGGGCTGTGCACCACCACCTCGCCGATCTGGTTGACCGGCAGGTCTCGTCCTGTTTCCGGGGCGCGGATGGCGATGGTGACCCCTGGCATCGCCTGGCCCACGGTGGCCAGCAGTTCCGGACGGTCGTGGTCGGCCGCGCGGAGCACTGTGATCCGACCGGCCTCGGTAGAGCCGTAGGACTGGGCCAGCACGCCAGGCAACACTGTGGCCGCCTCCTGCAGGCGTTCCGGCGATGCGGGGCAGCCGAGGTACAACAGGTGTCGCAACGAGGACAGGTCCGCGGTGCGAACATCAGGGTGGTTGAGGATCGCGTAGAGCTGCGCCACGCCCATGAACGTCTCGGTGATCCGGTGCATCGCGACATCTCGCAGGAAGTCGGCGGGATCGAACTTCTCACGCAGCAGCACGCTCCCGCCGGCGGCCAGCACTGTGTCGACGATCATTGCGACTGTTTGGCTCACCGCGGTCAGTGTCAGGAAGGTTGGCCGGGGATGCATGGCCCCGCCGAGTGCCGACGCGTTCCACGACCGGAACGATCTGCACACGCCCTTGGGTTGACCGGTGGTGCCGCTGGTGTAGAGCACCATTGCCAGCCCGGGTGCCTGGGGCGCGAATTCCACCGACACGTCCTCGACCGGCCGACCGTCGACAGTCACCGTGCCGGACGCCGGATGACCGAGGCCGCACAGCACCAGCTTGTCCGGAACCATCTCGTGGATGGTCTCGGCGACCTGAGAGTTGCATTCGTCGAAGACGAGCACTGATGCGCCTGCTTCACGCAGCATCCGGACCCGGGTGGTCACCGGCAGGTCGTGCGTTACGGTGCCGTGGTTGGCGCCGGTGATGTACACGACCGAGGCGCCCACCAAGTGTGCGGCATAGCGGACGATCAACATCCATGGGCTGTTCACCTGGGTCAGGATGGCCACCGCGTGGTCGTGTGCCACACCTGCCTCGCGCAGTGCCGACGCGACCCGCTGTACCGATCGGTGGAGCTCTGTGCCGGTGATTACCGTGTCCCGCCACCGGATAACCGGTCGCGCGCCATCCCGGGTCGCCTCGTCGAGGATGCGGGTGACGTAGTGCTCCGGTCCGTGGTCCTTGTTCGCCACCAGTGACTACCTTTCGCGATGTAGAGGTACTCCCGCTTGGGGAACGGCGACGTAGATCTCCTGCCCGGTGATTCCGACAGCTTGCTCGTTGACCAGAAACTCCGTCAGGTGCGCGACCCCGTCCGCGTAGGAGCCCGCGCTGTCGTTGACTGCCGGTTGGTCCGCCGGGGCCCGGCTGTCGACCGCGCAGTCGGCCGGTGCGATGAGGTTCACGGTGATACCGGACCTCGCCAGCTCCAACGCCGCGGACCGGGTGAAACCGATCAACCCGGCCAGCACGGGTTGGAGGGTGCGCCAGGCATTTTCGCTGACGTCGACCGGCTCGGTGACGATGATGATCCGCCCCCACCGGTGGTGCAGTAGCTGGCCGGCCCCAGCCTGGCAGCATACAAATGCCGAGCGCAGCGCCCGTCGTACCACGGCATAGCGCTGTTCGTCCGCGAATTCGTCCTCGGGTAACCCGTCCGACACCGGCCCCAGTCCGACGCAGGTGACCAGCACGGTCGGGCTACTCAGCGCGGTACGCACCTGGTCGAAGGCGACGCCGACCGACCTGGCGTCGGTCAACTCGGCCTCTACCGTGATGCACCGCCTGCCGGACTCCTCGATCCACCTGACAGTTTTGTTGTCGGCCGCCGTGAATGCGGTGTCCAGCAGGGCGACGTCAAAGCCCCCCGCCGCCAACCTGAGCGCGACCGCGGGCCCCGTGTGCTCGCTGCCGCCGGCCACGACCGCGACTCCTGTCATCGCCGACCACCTTCGATGTGGATGGTCTCCCCGGTGAGGTAGCCCGATTCCGGCCGGGTGACAAAGGCCACCGCCGCGGCGATTTCCTCGGGCGTCCCGATCCGGCCCACGGCCGAGGACATCGCCGCCTCCAGCAGGACCGTGTCCCGATCCACGCCGAGTCGTTCGGTCAGCTCGTCCACCATCGGCGTGGCCACGAAGCCCGGTGCGATCGCATTGACCGTCACGCCGTGCGGACCCAGTTCGGCCGCGAGCGTACGGGTGAACCCGGCGATCGCGCCCTTCGCGGTCGCATAGTTGGTCTGACCGGCATTGCCGCGCGCGGCAACAGAACTGAAGTTGATGATCCGGCCGTGCCCCTGCCGGCGCATGTGCCTGCCGACCGCGAACGAACATCGCATGGTGCCACCGAGGTTGACGTCCAGGACCGTGTCCCACTCCTGGTCGCTCATGGTGAGTAGCAGCCGATCCTGGTTGACCCCGGCGCAGTTCACCAGCACGTCGACGTGACCGAACTCCTCGACCGCCGAGGCGACCGTAGCCGTCACCGCGTGAGCTACGGCGACGTCGCAGCCGAGCCCGCTGGCCCGTCCGCCAGCCGCGCGGATGGCTGAGACCGTGGCTGTGGTGTCCTGTTCGGCGCGGTCCACGACGATCACCGCCATGCCCTCCGAGGCAAGGCGCTCGGCCGTGGCCGCGCCGATGCCCCGGCCGGCTCCGGTGACCATCGCGACCGGCTCGTAAGCCACTGCGGATGCGGCGGGCCCGGTCATCGGGTTGCGCTCCGCGGTTGGCGCGCCAGCCAATTCCGCTCGATGTACGCAAGGCAGACTGCCCGGCGATCTAAGCAGAACTCGGTGCCTTGCCCGTCCTCGAACGCGTTGGCCGCGTTGGCAGTGCTCGTCATGCGCACGTCCCCCCGACCTTCAGGCCGTGATCTTGATCGGCAGTGAGCTCATCCCGTGCAAGATGCTGGAGTAGATCCACCGCTCTTCGCCGATCTGCTCCAGGTCGCCCACCAGCCGGCGCAGCCCGTCGAGCACGGCGTAGACCTCCATCCGGCCGAGGTAGTGGCCGAGGCAGTAGTGCGAGCCGTAGGCGAAGGTGAAGTGCTTGTTCGGGGTGCGGGCGAGCTTGAACTCGTCCGCCGCATCGAAGACGGTCTCGTCCCGGTTGGCCGAGGAGATCCACACGCTGACCACATCACCGGCCTTGATCTGCTGGCCGTTGATCACGACGTCTCCGGTTGCCTTCCGGCCACCGTGCAGCGACGGCACGGTCCAGCGCAGTGCCTCCTCGGTCGCCGTGTTCAGATCGACATCGCCGTTCTTCAGGGCGCGCCACTGGTCGGGGTTCTCGATCAACGCGAGGATCGTGCCGGTGATGGCGTGCCTGCCGGTCTCGTCGCCGCCGATCATCAGCCCGTAGCAGTTGGCCATCTGCTCGGCTGCATTGAGCGGATCGCCGTCGATCCGGCAGTTCGCCAGCAGGCTGACCATATCGCCCCGGTCACTACCACGACGCTCCTTGAGCAGCTTGCTGAAATACAGAAGAATCTCATTCTTGGCGACCCAGCTCTCCTCAGGAGGTTCGTCCGCGTAGTCCGTGCTCCACGCGTGCGAGGTCAAACCAAGCAGGTATTTCCGGTCTGCCTGGGGAATTTCCAACAGGTCGCAGATGGCGCCCAGCGGCACGTTCGCCGAGATGTCCTGCGCGGCATCGCATTCGCCTCGACCCAGCGCTGCCAGCAGCAGCTCGTCAACAGTTTCCCGCAACGAGTTGGCGATCAGGTCGAGCATCTGCGCCGAGAAGCCCTTGGATAACAAGTTGCGCAACTGGTGGTGGCGCACACCGTCGGTGACCGCGAGCATGGCGCCCGAGGCCGAGTCACCGCCGGTCAGCAAGGTGGCCAGCGCGTTACCGTGCTCCGTGGTGAAGCGCGCCTTGTCCTTGTACACCTCGTTCACGTCGGCATGGCGGCTGATCACCCAGAAGCCGGGCTGCTCACCCCGTGGTTGCTGCCAGTACATCGGCCGATTGGCCCGCAGGTAGCGGAAGACCGCATCGAGCTCGTACTCGGCGTGCAGAATCGGCGAGGCCAGGTCGATCTGTTCGAGTTCATTGGGGGACACCGTGGGACGGGTACTCATCTCTCACTCCCCGAGGGCCGCTATCGCGGCCAGCTGCTCGATGGTCGGGTGGTCGAGCACGGTCCTCGGCAAGAGCGTCAAGCCGGCTTGCCGCGCTCGCTGAATGAGGTTGACAGCCAAGATACTGTTCCCGCCCAGTTCGAAAAAGTTACTGCGAACGTCGATCTCGACAAGGTCGAACAGGTCTCGGAAGATGTCACACAGGATCTTCTCGGAAGGAGTTCGCGGCCCCTGAACGACGGGCCGGGTCGTCCTGACCGGCTCCGGCAGCCTGGCTCGGTCTGTCTTTCCGCCCGGAGTCAGGGGAACGGCGTCGATGGTCGCGAATATCGACGGCACCATGTAGTCGGGCAGGAAGCGGCCGGCGTGCTCACGTAATTCGCCCGCTGCGGGCGTGGTGCCGTGCGTCGGCACCACGTAGGCCACCAGCTGCGGCCCGTCGGCCGCGTCGGCCCGCAGCACGGCCACCGCCTGCCCCACGTCCGGATGTTGGCTGAGCACCGACTCCACCTCTCCCAGCTCGATTCGGAATCCGCGCAGTTCGACTTGATCATCGATCCGGCCGTGGAAAAGGATGTCGCCGTCGGCCCGCATGGAGGCCAGATCGCCCGTGCGGTACATCCGTTCGCCGTCGGCGGCGAACGGGTTGGCCATGAACAGCTGCGCGGTCAAGTCAGGGCGGTTGAGGTAGCCCCGCGCCAGCCCGGCGCCGCTGAGGTACAACTCGCCGATCTCTCCGACCGCGGCCGGCCGTAGTTCGTCGTCGAGGATGTACGCGGACACGCCCGGAATCGGCCGGCCGATGGTGACCTCGTCCGTCGGGGTGAGCGGGCCGGTCATGGTCGCGCACACGGTGCACTCGGTCGGACCGTAGGCGTTGATCAAGAGGCGGCCTGGCGCCCACTGTTCCGCCAGGCCGGCCGGGCACGCCTCGCCGGCCACCACCAGCACGCGCAGGTCCGGCACCGCGTCCGGGGACATGGTCGCGACCGCGGCAGGCGGCAGCACCGCGTGGCTGACCCGGCCATCCTGTAGGGCCTTTTGCAGCGGGGCACCGGCCAGTGCGTCCGTTCCCGACAACACCAAAGTGGCACCGGCGGTAAAAGCGGCCAGCAGCTCGGTCACATAGGCGTCGAAGCTCGGCGACGCGAACTGGAGCACCCGGCTGTCCTCGTTGACCTGCATCGTGGCGACCTTGGCCGCGGCCAAGGCGGCCAACCCGGCACTGGTCAGCGCGACGCCTTTCGGTCGGCCTGTCGAGCCGGAGGTGTAGATCACATAGGCCAGGTTCGTCGCGGCGAGCGGGCCACCGCGTTCGTCCTCTGTCATGTCGGTGTCGGGCAGTGCGTTGAGCATGGCAGTCCGCTTGGCCGAGTCCAGCACCAGCTGCGGCACCCCGATGTCAGCAGGCAGCTTCGGGACAGCGCCCCGGATGGTGCACAGCAATGCGGGCCCGGCATCTGCGAGCAGGTACGAGATCCGCTCCCGCGGGTGGTTGACGTCCACCGGCAGGAACGCCGCGCCGGCCTTGGCCACGGCAAGGACGCTGATCACCATGTGACTGGAGCGGGGCAGCGCCAGTGCCACCAGACGGCCCGGGCCTGCCCCCTCGTCGAGCAGCAGTCGGGCCAGCCGGTTCGCCCTGGCGTTCACCTCGTCGTAGGACAGGATCTCGCCGTTCGAGACAATCGCCGGACTGCTCGGCCGACTGCGTACCGTCCGCTCCCACAGTTCGGCCAGCGTGGCCAATTCCGCCCGTGTTGTCGCCGACTGATTAGAAGCCTTGTTCAGAGCGTTGAACAAACTTCCCCCTTAAGTAAGTCTCCATGCCATTGGAACGTACTCCCCGGATGACCGAAGGAGAATGCGGCACGAACAGGTGACTTCCGAGACAGCTTGCACCGATATCTATCTCGACGACACTCCGAGCGCTGGGAAGTATTGCCGAATCGTCTTGTGAATGAGCAGATTCTACGCGCCGCCCATTGCCCGCTGCAGGCTCAACGGTCGCATGTCCGTCCACTGCTCATTGACGTAATCGAGGCACTGTTGCCGCGACGCCTCGTCGAGAATGACAGTCCACCCATCGGGAACATCGGCGAACGCAGGCCACAGAGAATGCTGTCCCTCGTCATTGACCAGGACGAGATAGGCGCCGTTCTCGTTCTCGAACCGGTTCGTCGCCATTACGAACACCCCCAGAAGTTCCTTCACGCGGTCGCTCCTACCTCGAAGAAGCGGCGTCTCGGAGAATACTCATCCGCCTTCTCGAACACCACCGCCACAGCACGCTCACGTACCTTGCGGGTGCCGCGAAGACCGAGCCGTCTTTCCATCCTCTGCATCGCACCGGGGCGGTTCAAGATGCCGATCCCGGCCCGGTGACCACGGTCGGCGTTCGACCGTGGGGTGGTGTTCAACCGTATGGTTCGAGCAGTTGAACATCCCGCAGCCACCGGATGGGACCGTATTCCTCCGTCAGGCGGCGTCCCGGCCTGCGAGCTGGTCGGCTAGATGCTGCCATGCCGCGGCGCACTCTCGGGCCATGTCGACCACCACGGTCCGACAGTGTTCCGGCACGCCGTCCGTGATCTGGGCGATCTGCTCGACGCTGGCCGGGGCGGAGCCGTCGAGCAGGCGGAGCAAGAGTCGGCCGAGGTCGGTGAACCGCAGCGATGGGTCCTTGCGCAGGCTCTTCAGTACGCGGCTATAGTCTGGGATGCTCCGCTGCGTCGCCGCGGCCGGGCGCAGTTTCGTAACCGCCTGCTGCCGGGCGGTTATCGCTGGCTCCCCTCGCCGCAGTCTGGCGCGCACATCGCTGGCGGTACCCACCGAAATCCCCGCTGCTTTGGCTACTTCGCGAATCGACACGTTCGGATTCTGGGCCAGCAGGTCGCCGGCGCGCTGCCGTCCGTCCGTGCCGTCGTTGGGTCGGCTTCGGCCATCCTGCCCGATTCTGCGCTCGACCGTGCCGGCGGTGGATGACGACCTCAAAGACGCGACAGTGCTGGCCGCCAATCCGGTGGTCCGTGCGATCTTGCGGTCGGACCAGTGCGGGTGCGACTCCATGATCAGCGCGGCGGCGGATTTACGCTCATCCATCGTCAAGGGCAGGCCGTGCGCACGATTCAGCTCGACCGCGAGGACGAACAAATCGGCTGGGGAACCATCGACGAAAACGACCTCGATGGATTCGTCGCCACGTAAACGAGCCGCCCACAGTCTGTGCATTCCGTCGATGACCCGCCGCGTCTCACGGTGGACGACAATCGGCGGCAGGATCTCCTCCGTTTCGACCAGCGCACGAGTGTGTTCGGTACTTTCGCCGGACCGCAGTAGTTCAGACGGCGGCAATAACGAACCTATCGAAACCCGTTCCCCTTTTCCGATTTTTTCAGGCGAAACAGACATTATCCCCTCATCGCCGCTGTTACTCATATGACCCCCATAGGACATAATGATCTGACCCGGATCAGCGTGTTCGAGAGCGAGGTCTCCGTCTCTGCAGTCTGGCATCCGCGCGGGGAGCCATCAATTAGATCAACCTGGACGCGCCCCTCTGGCTCGCCGCGTCGCCGGTTGACGGAGGTGTGGAATACAGCGGCACCATGCTCCGACTGTCCGACCGGCCCGGCCTGGGGGTTCAAGGTCTGAGCACTTCTCAGTCAGGCCGCACTCGGAGCATTGCCGGCTGGTGTACGCCGGATCGGCGTACACCAGCGGCACCCCGGCCCGGCGCGCCTTGTACTCAAGGAAGGAGCCGAGCTGGTGGAAGCTCCACGAGTGCAGTTGTGTCCGCTGGTCCTTGCGCAGCCGTACCCGTTCGCGGATGCCCGTGAGGTCTTCCAGGGCGATACCGCGTCCGGTGCGTTCAGCGGTGGTGACGATCTTCTTCGAGATGATGTGGTTGATGTTCGCGGCGTGCCGTGCCTCTTTGCGGCTGCGGTGCTTGAGCCAGCGTTTGGCGGACTGGGTGCCTTTAGCCTGGAGCTTGCGACGCAAGTCGAGCTGCCGTTTGCGGTGCCGGTTCAGGCCGCGCCCGGCGGCCCGGTAGCCGGTGGACGTGGTGGCGATGTTGACGATCCCGAGGTCCACACCGATGAACCCGGACGGATTCTCGTTGAGCGGGGCCTGGGGGACATCACAGACCGCGATCAGGTAGAACACGCCGTCGCGCTCGATCAGATCCGACTCACCCTTGCGGTACTCGCGGAGCATCTCGAGTGCGTCGGCGGAGCACGCGAAGCGGACGTTCTTGAGGCGTCCGGCGGTGGTCCAGATGCTGACTGTCCGCGCGTCGTACTGCCAGGACAGGCACCGGTCGCCGTACGGGTGCGCGACATCCGGCCGGAACGCGACCGGCTTCGACGCCGCCCTGACCCTGCGCTTCGATCCCGGCTTGCCCAGGTTTCCCGCCCGGATGTTCGCCTTCAACGTGGTGTGGGCGTCGCGGACCTTTTTGATCGTGTGCTGCGCCGCCTGCGCCCCGAGACCGGCCGTTTTCAGATCAGCGTAGGTGTGCTTCCGCAGCTCGACTCACGCGGCACGCCGCGCTCGAACGCCACTTCGGGCACCCGGTTGGCCCGGTCGCTGACCGTGTGCAAGGTCGCACTGACAGCGGATGTCTGTGCGGCATCCGGCACCAGTTCGACTTACGCGACGATCTTCACGCGGATCATCGTACTACAGTTGATCTATGTCACCACGATGGGAGCCAAACCCCAATATCCACAGGGGCCGCACAGTCGTCTACACCCTCCATGCCCACTTGGTCTTCACACCCAAGTACCGGCGCGGACCGCTCACCGACAAGATCCTTAGGCGCTGCGAGGAAGTCATGCGGTCCGTCTGCGCCGACTTCGAAACCGACCTGGTCGAGTTCAACGGAGAACGCGACCACGTCCACCTCCTCGTGCACTACCCACCGAAGGTCTCCATCTCCAAGCTGGTGGGCTCTCTCAAGGGCGTCTCCGCCCGCAGGCTTCGCCAGGAGTACCCCGACCACATCCGCAAGTACCTGTGGGGCGCCCACTTCTGGTCACCCTCATACTTCGCGGCCTCCTGCGGCGGAGCACCGTTGTCCGTCATCAAGGAGTACATCGAGCAGCAAAAACGCCCGTCGTGACCTGCATGTCAGAGCAGTCCAGGGAAGCGATTCCTCCCGGGCCTGAAGGCCCGGGGCTCCTCGCTAGATCCCGCTGAACCCTTCTCGGTAACGACTCGTGACGGGGCGTGATCTTCGGTCAGGTGGTGCGGTCGTGTTCCAGCTGGAGCAGGACGAGGGCGGCGCGGGCGATCCGGCTGATGGCTCCGGGGTCGAGGCTGACCCTGCGGAGGGCCTTGAAGGTGACCGGGCGGTGATGAACTGCACGTTCCCGCCGTGGTGCTTGTGCTTGCCCGACCACCACAGGTCGGCCTTGTTCGGGCCCGGGGCGGCGACGGGTTCGGTGCGGATGACGGTGCCGTCCAGGTTCAGATGCGTGTATCCGGCGGCGGACGCCCGCTCCAGCGTGGTGGACAGGTCCGGTGCGTGGTCGGCGAGCACGGTCAGCCCTTCGTGGAGGTAGCGATAGGCGGTGGGCACCGATATGGCGTTGTCCCGGGCGAGTTGGACAGTCTGGCCCCGTCGACGAACCAGCGCAGCACCAGGACGCCCTGCTTGAAGACGCCCAAGGCGCGGGTGCCGTTGCGGGTGCCGAGCCGTTCGCGGTGCTCACGCAGGAGTCGGGCCAGGGTCTCGGCGGTCTCCCTGCTGACATCGAGCGTGGCGGTGTAGGTGATACTGGTCAACACGTGAAGCCTCTGGAAGTACGGAACTGGATCTTGGTAGACCTGTTCCTACCAGGGGCTTCACCCATATCTGACGTTGGGTCACCCGTCAGCCGACGGCACCGATCCGACCGCCGTCACGCACCGTCACCGTCACGTTTGCCGAGAAGACCTCAATGCGCTATAGGCATCTGGCGAATCACTTCTCCCCATCCGCACACCGGGCGGCCCAGGAAACGCCGACATGGAGATCCGAGACAAGCCCGGCATCCCCTACCCCAACGCCATTCACATTCCCGCCCGCGAAGGGAAGCGGGCACGCACTGTCCACGGCTTCCAAGAACCCGAAGGCGATCTCGGCTGGTTCGGCCAACTCCTGGCCCGGACCGGCGCTGCAAACGTGACCGGTCTGGCCGGCGGAGGACCACACGCCACCCAATACCTCACCACGCGCCAAGGACGACAGCACTACGACGTGCCTACCTTCGCCGCCACGTCAAGCGTTGACGACGTAGACATGCAAGTCGGCGGCACGGACCACGTCTTCCGTATGGGGTTCGTACGCATCGAGGCGTTATCCGGCATCGCCGAGCACCTGTACGAACTCCTCAAGAAACGCCGACCGGCAGATGGAACGGACCGATCTCCTTCCACGACGACGGCACCGTCATGGCCCTGAGCGGCGCTGACGACTTAGGGGTGGATGCTCGCCGGCGAACCGGCACCGACCGGACCCGCCCGCCGGGGCGCCAAGCCGCCCGTCTTCCCCGTCGCGGCGATCGACGACCCGGCACTGCCAGAGGTGCTGGCCGAACTGGCGGCAGCCAGGGCGGACGAGATGGACGCCGACACGGTCAACCGCGAGCTGTCCATCGCGCGCAAGGCGACGATCGGCATCGAGCGGCGGCCGGCACCGCCGGACCGCACCAAGGCCCTCGCGGAGCATCAGATCGCCGCCCTGTGGCGCCTGGAAGTCGCCCTGCGGGAAAGACGTTCTGGAAGATGCTTTACGAGTCCGCCGCACGGGCCGATGAGGTGCTGTGCCTGAACGTGGAGGACCTGTACCCGCAGGACAAGCGCGGCAGGATCACCGCCAAGGGCCGGGGCGACCGAGTGGATTCACTGGCAGTCCGGCGCCGCCCAGCTCCTGCCCCGCCTCATCGCCCGCCGTACCCCCGGCCCGCTATTCGTCACCGACCGCAAGGCCCCGGCCGGAACGCCAACCCTCGACGTGTGCCCGGAGACCGGCCGGGCCCGGCTCTCCTACCGGCGGGCTGAGGAGATCTTCGAGGAGAACACCCGGCTGCTGGCCAACCCACTCGCCTCCCCGGACGACATCGAGGACCTGGACGGCTGGACACTCCACCAGCCGTCACAGTGCCCTGACACACGACGCCGAAGGCGGCACCTTCACCCCGATGCTGCTGGCCCGCTCCGGCCACGCCTCCGTCCGATCCCTGGAGCGCTACGCCCGCCCCGGCGTCGACGCTGTCGCCCGGCACGTTGCCGAACGCGACCCCGCCGCCCGCCGCAGTCGGTGAACCTCCAGAACCTACCGGCGTGTTACATGCTCCCCGGTGTCCGAGCTAGGACTACAGGGCCGAGAGGCCTGCGGGTTCATGGAAACTGAAGGTACTTCAACGCGAACCCGCGGGTGTGGCCCCCTTGCTGCTGGGCGATGAGCCCGCGGGTTCGTACTCAACTCGCTGGACTGGTGAGGCTGGTTGCACCACCCTGCTCGGAGAGAGTCAGACCTCCTCATCGAGTTCCCCAGCCGGAGTATCGGCGACAGGTGCTCCGGCTCACGGGGCAATGGCGTCGTGCCGGTGCGATGGAGTCGATGTCTTCGCGTCTCCGCTTCGGTCGATCAGAGCGGCGAAGGCGTCGAGGACGCGTTGCAGGCCGAAGGCGTAGACGTGGTCGGGGTCGTAGGCACTGCTGTGTGCGGCGCCTGCTGCTGCGCCGACGCGGACGGCAGTGGGGTAGGCATTCTCGTCGAGGACCCGGGCGAGGAGTGGGGCGTTCAGCTCCCACCATTGTTGGTCGTTCAGGGCGCTGTCGTGCTGTGCGGCGCGGGCGTCGGCGACGGCGCGGGCGCATGCCTGCACGAAGGTGAGTAGGTGGGTCAGGCAGTCATCCATCTCGACGTCGCTGAGGCCGAGGCCGTCGAGCCCAGACAGTTCGTGCTCATACTTTGACATCTGCCCCGGCCCCAGCGGAGGCCTGACGGTGGAGACGGCCGCGGCCCATGGGTGGCGTTCGAAGAGGGCTTTGTTCTCCTCGGCGATAGCGGTGACGCGTTGGCGCCAGGGCTGTCCAGTGGTGTCGGTGCGGGGCATGCGGGCGTAGGCGGCGTCGAGCATGAGGTCGAGGAGCTCGGCCTTGCCGGGGACGTAGGTGTACAGCGTCATCGGCACCACGCCGAGTTCCTTGGCTACCCGGCGCATGGTCACCGCGTCCATGCCTTCAGCGTCGGCGATGGCGGTGGCAGCCTCGACCACCGCATCGATGCTCAGCCCCCGTCGCGGTCCTCGGCGACGGTCAGAGGAGGAGCCGCGCCACAGCAGTTGCAGGGTGCGGGCCGGGTCGCCCGAGCTGGTTCGTTCCTTTGGCACGGGGGCATCCTCTCGCAATCGAACTCTGTACAGTGTATATTGTACTGCGTATAGAGAATCTGCTCAGTGTGATTGTGGAGGAGTTTCATGAAGATCACCTCTAGTGCCGTGTCGCTCAACGTTGACGATGTCTCCGCCTCCAGCGCCTTCCTCGTCGAGCACTTCGGGTTCCGCGAGGAGATGGCCGCCGACGGCTTCGCGTCCCTGACGCGCGACGACGTCGGCATGAACGTCATCTTTTTGCGGCGGGGGCTGGACACCCTCCCGGCAGACCAGCGCGACGAGCACACCGCAGGTCTGATCCTTGCCTTCGTCGTCGAGGACCTCGAAGGCGAGCTGGCGCGCCTGCGCTCCGAAGATGTCGCGATCACCATGCCGCTGACCGACGAGGAGTGGGGCGAGCGTGCCTTTCAAGTCCGCGACCCCAATGGCGTCATCGTCCAACTGGTTGACTGGAACGCACCAACCAGCCGCTGAGACAACCGGCGGCGCCGCCCCAAAGCGATGACGCTCAGCCAGGGTCACAGGGGCGCCGCGAGGGTGAGGCCCTGACCTGTTGTTGAGCCCCTCAAATCAAGTAGAGAACGCGAGGGGCCCTGGAGATTTTCGAATTTTCGAGGAGCCTCAACAGGGCCGACCTCGGCGGCCTGCTCCAGCAGGGCCCGTGCGGAAGCCGCGCGTGCGCGTCGTTCTCGCGGTGTAGGTTCTCGCTGCCCGTGTCATCGGGAGCTCCTCTGACCTGGGTGTCCCTCGGGCGTCTCACGCCTTGTCACCCGATGGAGTCTCAGCTCCGTGTCATTCTCCTCGCCGCTTCGGGCGGAACCGCCCGGAGCGGCGAGCCTCTGACCTGCGCTGTGTCACGGGGATGTCAGAAATGCCATCGGGATGACATCGCGCACTGAGAAAGTGACACGGAGCCGGCGAACGTACAAGCGGTTGTAGGATCTCGCGGCTCGTGTCATAGAGCACAGCTCTGACCAGCGGGTTTCTGAGCTGTCTCAGCCCGTGTCCGCCCGCCCGTGTCTCAGGTCCGTGGCATTTCTTCAGGACCGATATCAGCAGCCATCCGCTCCGCCCAGTCGCGCACGGTCACGGCATGCTCGATGCGGCTGACGATGTTCTTCTTGGATGCCGCATCCAAGGTCTCCGGGATCTTGTCGAAGGTGTCGGGAAGGACATCGAGCAGGCCCCAGATCTGTTCGCCGGTTCTGACGTTCAGCAGTAGCTGGCACCTCCACTGTGGCGACACCTCCGGACGGTGGCGGAGCCGGTGCACGAGTGTCGGGAACAGGTAGTGCGTCGCTTCCGCGGCGAGGTGCTCTTGGAGCCAGTCGACCGGGAGTCGCTGGCTGAAGCCGCATGTGACGGCCTCCCGTTCCAGGTTCAGAAGCTGAGCGGTGTCGACGGCTCGGACGGTGCGTGGAAGGGCCGAGGTCATGTCGAGATGATGGCAGAGGCCTCGGATGGCCGATGGATCAACGAAGGTGAGCTGTGATGCCCTGTCGGGCGATGTCCCAGACTTCGTCGAACTCCTCCTGGGTCAGCTGCTCCGGATCGTGGCCTTCCCACTCCGAAACAGGCAGTTCTGCGGTGAGTCCGTACTTCTTCTCGTAGTCGGCCAGGGTTCCGGCGTCCCGTGCCCGCTGCCATTCACGCAGGGATGCCGCGGCAAGCGGGGTCTGTTCCGGTCCGTGCAGCTCAACCTGCCGAGTGACCCAGCCCTCGGCATCGACCTCGAAGAAGAACCAGATGTCTTCCTCGTTCCAGTAACAGCGCATCCAACGCATCACCAGACCATGATGACCGTGCTTGCCCGCCAGCCTCAGCGGCGATCGAATTCTGTTAGTACTGCAGCCGCGGTTAT
>NZ_JAGGPC010000043.1:0-180103 GCF_018614005.1 Streptomyces sp. ISL-99 | reverse complement strand
AGGCGAAGACGGGATAAGAGGTAGGCTTCGGTCTCGTGGGCTCGGAGAAGTGTATAAGAGACAAGGATCAGGTCGAACCCGTACACCACTTCCCTGGACGCAACCCGCCCTCCATCTGCTGCCTCCGTGACACCGAATCCCATCGGTGCCACCCGCACGGCGTTCCTCAATGTGCGGGGTGCTGCCGAGTACCTCGGTCTGTCACCCCGAACCCTCTACGTCTGGCGGCATCGCCGACATGGCCCGCCCAGCTTCCGTATGGGGCCGCGAGGTCGCGTGATGTACCGGATCGAAGCGCTCGACGCATGGATCCGCGAACAAGAGCGGGTCGACTCCCGCTGCAACCCTGCCCTGAATCCAGTCAGCGCCACCCCTCGACGCCGCGCCGACTACGCCGCAACTGCCTGACGGCTGGTAGCGACGGCTCCTGATCCCCTACCTGCAAGGAAGTACTTGGCCGGCTATATCGAAGACCGCTGGATCAAAAAGAAGAAGGACCCTGCTACTGGCAAGCGGGAACGTACCGCCCGCTATGGGAAGGGTTCGCGGTATCGCGTCGGAGGAATCCCCGGTGTCCGGGACATGTCCTTCGACACGCTGGAGGACGCAAAGGCGTGGCTTCGCAGGGCTGGTACCGACAGCGAGCGCGGTGAGTTCGTCGACCCCCGTGACGGCTCCATCACCGTGGCCGATTACGTCGCCCACCACTGGCAGGCCGGCGTCCGCGGTGCTCCCGGAACCGTCAAGCGCGTCGACGAGCGCGTACGCCTCCACGTCCTTCCGCACCTCGGTGAGGTGGCGCTGAGGGATGTCTCCGCGACCGTCCTGCGCGGCTACATCGCCACGCTCGAAGGCGAGTGTTCGCCCCGCTACGCCCGCCAGATTTTCACCACCCTCTCGAACATCTTCGAGACCGCCATCGACGACAAGCGCCTTGTCCGCAACCCGATGCGCGCCAAGTCGGTGCGCTGGCCCAAGCCGCCGGAGGACCAGCGGGAGGCATGGCCCCTGGAGACCGCGCGGCGGGTGCGGGATGTCATCAACCCGCGGTACCGGATCGCCGTCGTGGTCGCCCTCGGGTGCGGACTCCGCCAGGGCGAGGTCTTCGGCCTCTCACCGGAAGACGTCGACTTCGAGCGCGGCCTCATCCGTGTCCGCCGCCAGGTTCAACTTCTCAATGGCCGGTTGTACTTCACCCTTCCCAAGGGCGGGAAGACGCGCATCGTCGACATGCCTCCGTCGGTCGCCACCGAGCTGGCCGCCTACTTTCTGCAGTACCCGGCCGTCGAGGTCGAGCTGCCCTGGGGCGGCCCGGAGCCCGAGCGGGAGAAGCAGACGTTCCCGCTCGTCCTGACCACGACGTATGGCAATGCGATCCGCGCCAACATCTTCAATGTCGAGGTCTGGAAGCCCGCGCTCGCGAAGGCCAGCGTCATCCCCATGCGAGAGAAGGGGCAACGCTGGAAGGCATCTCGCAAGGACGGCTTCCACGTCCTCCGACACACCTATGCTTCGATCATCCTCGAAGCTGGCGAGTCCGTCGTCACACTCGCCCGATGGCTCGGCCACTCCAGCCCGACCATCACCCTCGACCACTATGCCCACTTCATGCCCGAGGCGGGCGGCAAGGGGCGAGCGGCCGTCGACGCACTACTCGGCGTGGTCCCCGAGTACGTCCCAGAGGACCTCGCCCTGACGTGAGAGAACGGGTGGCACAGCACACGCTGTGCCACCCGTTTTCGTTACGTTGCGTAGCCATGCGCTGATGAGGGCGGCTGCGCCGGTAGACGTAGAACAGGGTCGGCGCGAGAGAAGCGACCGGGGCAGCCGCGCGGCGCATTCTCCCCAGATTCTCCCCAGAGGGCCAGAACGGCCGTTCCGCGACGTTCGCTGGTGCGAATCTGATTGGCGCTTACGGCTCGATTTCTATAGCCAGTCCCGCTTCTTGAAGATCACGTACAGGCTCGTGCACACCACCGCCATCAGCAGAATCGCGAACGGATACCCGTACACCCAGTGCAGCTCGGGCATGTGGTCGAAGTTCATGCCATAGATGGTTCCCACGAGTGTGGGTGCAAACAGGATGGCCGCCCATGACGAGATCTTCTTGATCTCCTCGTTCTGGGCGAAGCCCGCCTCCGCCAGTGCACGCATTTCCGCGTTCTGCTGTTGCGTGACCAGGGTGGAGTTGACCGTGAGGATGTCGGCCAGGGCCTGGCGGAAGCCGTCGACGCGTTCGCTGGTGTGGGTGACGTGGTCGGCCACGTCGCGCAGGTAGCGCTGGAGTTCCTCGTCCGTACGGTACTTCGCGAAGCCCGCCATCAGGCTGTGCAGCATGCCGACCAGGGGGCGGGTGGCGCGCTGGAACTCGACCATTTCGCGGGAGAGTTCATAGATGCGGCGCGACACCTCGGGGTCGCCGCGGAAGACCTCGGTCTCGATCTCGTCGATGTCGTTCTGTACGCCCTCCACCACCGGGGCGTACCCGTCGACGACGGCGTCGAGAATCGCGTACAGCACCGCCTCCGGCCCCAGCGCCAGGAGCTCGGGGGCGACCTCCATGCGCCTGCGGACGGCGGAGAGGTCGGGCGCGGCGCCGTGGCGGACCGTGATGACGAAGTCGTGGCCGACGAACACGTGCAGCTCTCCGAAGTCGACCTCCTCGGCGGCGTCGAGGTAACGGGCCGCGCGCAGTACGACGAAGAGCGTCTCGCCGTAACGCTCCAGCTTCGGACGCTGATGGGCCTCCAGGGCGTCCTCGACGGCGAGCGGGTGCAGGTCGAACTCGGCGGCGAGGGAGTGGATTTCGTCCTCGGAGGGGCGGTGCAGGCCGATCCAGGCCATCCCGTCCGGATACTGGCGCAGCTCGCGGAAGGTTTCGGCGAGCGAGTCGGGTGTGGAGACGCGGCGGCCGTCGCGGTAGAGCGCGGCGTGCACGACACTGGCGCCGTTGCGCTGTACGCCGTCGGGGGACGCGGCCGGGTGGTCCGAGGGGGGCCCGGCGGGAGGGACGGCCGGTGGTGGGGACTGCCTGCGCCAGGCGTGTTTCATGGGGGACAGGGCGGGACGGACACGTCGCTCCGTCATCGCAGATCTCACCTCCCGCGTCGGGCCGGGCGCGCGAGCTGGAGGGCGGCCGTCGCGCACGGGCAGGATATACGTACCAAATGTCGGCGGAACCGTTCCGCCGCCGCGGACCGAACCTGTCCGCAAGGGTGGGTAACGTGCGGAGCATGGCCTCGCAGAAGACGGATCCGGGACCGGCGGCGCCGGCCGTGCTGAGCACCCGCGCCCTCAATCGCGCCACCCTGGCGCGCCAGCTCCTGCTGCGGCGTACCGCGATGTCCGCCAAGGACGCCGTCGCGCACCTGGTCGGCCTCCAGGCGCAGAACACCAAGCCGCCGTACTACCAGCTCGCCGCCCGCCTCGAAGGCTTCGATCCGCAGGAGCTGTCGGGGCTGATGGCCTCGCGCGAGGTGGGACGCATCGTCACCCTGCGCTCCACCCTCCACACGCACACCGCGGACGACTGCCTCTCGCTGCGCCCGCTCGTGCAGCCCGCGCGCGAGCGGGAGCTCAGACTGTTCCAGAAGGGACTCACCGGCGTGGACCTGGAGCGGCTCGCGGCGATGACCCGCGAGTTCGTCGAGGAGCGGCCCAGGACGCTGAAGGAGATCCGGGAGGCGCTGCTGAAGGAGTGGCCCGACGCGGAACCGCTCGCCGTCGGGGTCGCGGCGCGCTGCCTGCTGCCGCTGGTGCAGGTGACACCGCGGGGGCTGTGGGGGCAGAGCGGGCAGGTGGCCCTGACGACCGCCGAGCGGTGGTTCGGGCGGGAGTCAGAGCCGGTTCCGGCGCCCGACGCGACCGTACTGCGCTACCTCGCGGCCTTCGGCCCGGCCTCGGTCAAGGACACGCAGACGTGGTGCGGGCTGACGCGGCTGCGCGACGCCTTCGAACGGCTCCGGCCGCAGCTCGTCACCTTCCAGGACGCGAACGGCGTCGAGCTCTTCGACCTGGCGGACGCGCCCCGGCCCGACGAGGACACTCCGGCGCCGCCGCGGTTCCTTCCCGAGTACGACAACCTGCTGCTCTCACACGCGGATCGCACGCGGGTCGTACCGGCGGACTACAAGACCCGGACCTGGACGGGCAGTCAGAGTCACTCCACCTTCCTGGTGGACGGGTTCCTCGCGGGCCTCTGGCGGCTGGACGAGACGAAGGACGGCGACGCCGCGACCCTGACGATCGAGCCCTTCGGCGCGCTGACCCGCGCGCAGCGGACGGCGCTGGCGGAGGAAGGCGAGCGCACGCTCACCACCATGACGTCGGCGGGCGCACGCGACGTGCGCTTCGGTGGCGCGTTTACGGCGTAGGGCCTGTACGGGGGCCCACAATTGGGGCTCCGCGCCAAGCCCCGCCCCGGGCCCCGCCCTCAAACGCCGGGCGGGCTGGATCTGCCGGCTGGGGTGCGTTTTCCGGGGGTACGTTTCCGGCGCGTACGCAACTCTTCACGGCAGCAGGCCCGCGCGTCGGGCCGCGACCACCGCCTCCAGGCGGGTGTGCGCGCCCAGCTTCCGCATCGCGGAGCACAAGTAGCCCTTCACCGTCTCGGGGCGCAGGCCCAGCCGTTCCCCCGCCGCCGCGTTTGTCGCGCCCGCCGCCACGCAGGCCAGTACGTCCACTTCGCGCGGCGTCAGGGGGACGTGTGGCTGTCGTCGCGGCGCCGGGCCGTCGCCTGCCGCGGCCGCCAGCCGGCCGCAGACGGCGACGAGTTCCTCGCGGAGCGCCGGGTCCACGACGCGCGGCGCCAGCGCGCGCAGTTCGCAGTGCGCGGCCCTGACGAGCTCCCACGAGCCGGGTCCCGCCACCGGCTCGCGCGCCGCCGCCAGCAGCCGTTGTGCGTCGTCCTGTACGACCAGAGACTGCTCCACGTCGCGCGCCGCCGCCATCGCCGCGTTCAGCGCGCGGTCGCCGAGCGGCATCGCCTCGCGCAGGGCGGCGTAGAGTACGCCGCGCACTTTCCGGCGTACGACGACCGGCACCGCCAGCACCGCGCGCAGGCCCTCGGCGGCGACCGCCACGTCGTACTCGTGGCTGATGTGCCGCGACGCGTGGTAGTCCGTGACCGCGCAGGGGCGCGACAGCGCCATGGACTTTCCGCCGAGTCCACTGCCCGCCGTGATGACGAGGCCGTGCAGTGCGTGCGTCGCGGCACCGCTCAGCTCGGCGATACGCAGCCGGCGGCCGTGGCCGTCGGCGGGCAGCAGGCCCCCGAAGGCAGCAGGCCCCCGAAGGCGACGGGCAGCCCGGAGGCACGGCGCATCCGCGACAGAGCCGCTTGCATCTCCGCCACCCCGGCGACATCCCCCACGCGTGCTTCCCTTCACCCCCGTACGGGGGTAGTGAGACCCATGCCACTGATTACACGATGTCAGGGAGCGGTCCGGCAATGGTCCGGCAACCGTCCGGCAACAGTCGGGCAAGGAGGAGGACGTATGACGGCACGAGGCGACGCGACGGAGCAATTCCGGTCGGCCCGGGACTTTCTGCTCCAGCACCGGGAGGACTACAGGGCGGCGTACGAAGGCTTCGTCTGGCCGCGCCCCGAGCGGTTCAACTGGGCGCTCGACTGGTTCGACCGCATCGCCGAGGGCAACGGCAGGACCGCTCTGCACATCGTGGAGGAAGACGGCCGGCGCACGGAGATCTCCTTCGAGGCGCTGTCTGCCCGCTCCGGGCAGGCCGCCAACTGGCTGCGCGCGCACGGGGTCGTCGCCGGGGACAGGATCCTTGTCATGCTCGGCAACCAGGTGGAGCTCTGGGAAACCGCGCTCGCCGCGATGAAGCTGCGCGCCGTGGTCATTCCGGCGACACCGCTGCTCGGGCCCGCCGACCTGCGCGACCGGATCGAGCGTGGCAGGGCCCGGCATGTGATCGTGCGGGACGAGGACGCGGCGAAATTCGACGACGTACCCGGGGACTACACGCGCATCGTCGTCGGAGGCAAGACGGGCGAGACGGGGGAGGCGGGGGAGACTGGCGAGGCGGAGCGGCCTGGCGGGGCGGAGCAGGCGGGCCGCCGTGACGGCTGGCTGTCGTACGCCGATGCCGGCAACAGCCCCGCGGCCTTCGAGCCAGACGGCGTTACGCACGCCACCGACCCACTGATGCTCTACTTCACCTCAGGTACGACCGCCCGGCCCAAGCTCGTCGAGCACACCCATGTGTCGTACCCGATCGGCCACTTGGCCACGATGTACTGGATCGGGCTCAGGCCCGGCGACGTCCATCTCAACATCTCCTCGCCCGGCTGGGCCAAGCACGCCTGGTCGAATCTCTTCGCCCCGTGGAACGCCGAGGCGACCGTCTTCATCTACAACTACACCCGCTTCGACCCGGTCAGGCTGATGGCCGAGATGGACCGCGCGGGAGTCACGAGCTTCTGCGCCCCGCCGACCGTCTGGCGCATGCTGATCCAGGCGGACCTCGGCCAGTTGCGCACGCCGCCGCGCGAGGCCCTCGCGGCGGGGGAGCCGCTCAATCCCGAGGTCATCGAGACGGTGCGGCGCGAGTGGGGCGTGACGATCAGGGACGGCTTCGGACAGACGGAGACGTCCGTCCAGGTCGCCAACACTCCGGGGCAGCGGCTCCTCGCCGGTTCCATGGGGCGGCCCAGCCCCGGCTTCGTCATCGAGCTGCTCGACCCGGTCACGGGGGAGGCGGGTGTGAGCGAGGGCGAGATCTGCCTCGATCTCTCCGCGGACCCGGTCGGGCTGATGTCCGGCTACCACGGCGATCCCGAGCGTACGGCGGAGGCCATGGCGGGTGGCTATTACCGCACCGGCGACATCGGTTCGCGGGACGCCGATGGGTATATTACGTATATCGGGCGCAGTGACGACGTGTTCAAGGCCTCCGACTACAAGATCTCGCCCTTCGAGCTGGAGAGCGCGCTGCTGGAGCACGAGGCGGTGGCGGAGGCCGCGGTCGTGCCCGCGCCCGACCCGCTGCGGCTGGCCGTGCCCAAGGCGTACGTCGTACTCGCGCAGGGGTGGGAGCCGGGGCCCGACACGGCCAAGGTGCTCTTCGCCCACTCGCGGTCGGTGCTCGCGGCGTACCAGCGGATCAGGCGCATCGAATTCGCCGAGCTGCCGAAGACGGTGTCCGGCAAGATCCGCCGGATCGAACTGCGTGAGCGTACGGCGAAGGGCTCGGCGGCGGAGTACCACGAGGGGGACCTGCGATGAACGCGGACAGTTCGAACTCCTACACGCGCGGGACCGGCACCGCGCCGCTCCTCGGGGACACGATCGGCCAGAACCTCGACCGGGCGATCGCGGCGTACCCGGAGCGGGAGGCGCTGGTCGATGTGGCGGCGGGCACCCGGTGGACGTACGCCGAATTCGGTGGCGCCGTCGACCAGTTGGCGCGTGGCCTGCTCGGGACGGGGGTCGCCAAGGGCGACCGGGTCGGGATCTGGGCGGTGAACTGCGCGGACTGGGTGCTCGTGCAGTACGCCACGGCCCGGATCGGCGCGATCATGGTGAACATCAACCCGGCGTACCGGGCGCACGAGCTGGCGTACGTGCTCCAACAGGCCGGGGTCTCGGTCCTCTTCGCCTCGCAGTCCCACAAGACGAGCGACTACCGCGCGCTGGTCGACCAGGTGCGGTCCGACTGCCCCGGGCTGCGGGCGGTCCACTACATCGACGACGGTTCGTGGGACGTGCTGCTCGACGCGGCGCAGCAGGTCACCGCCGACCAACTGGCCGAGCGCGCCGCCGAGTTGTCCTGCGACGACCCGGTGAACATCCAGTACACCTCGGGCACCACCGGCTTCCCGAAGGGCGCCACCCTTTCCCACCACAACATCCTCAACAACGGCTACTTCGTGGGCGAGATGGTCGGCTACACCGAGCAGGACCGGATCTGCCTGCCCGTTCCCTTCTACCACTGCTTCGGCATGGTGATGGGAAATCTCGCGGCCACCTCCCACGGCGCGTGCATCGTCGTCCCCGCCCCGTCCTTCGACCCGGCGGCGACCCTGCGAGCCGTGCAGGAGGAGCGCTGCACCTCGCTCTACGGCGTTCCGACGATGTTCATCGCGGAGCTGGGCCTCGCTGACTTCTCCTCGTACGACCTGTCCTCCCTGCGCACCGGCATCATGGCCGGCTCGCCCTGCCCCGTGGAGGTGATGAAGCGGGTCATCACCGAGATGCACATGGCCGAGGTGTCCATCTGCTACGGCATGACGGAGACCTCGCCGGTCTCCACCCAGACCCGCCGCGACGACGACCTGGAGCGCCGTACGGGCACGGTCGGCCGGGTCATGCCGCACGTCGAGATCAAGGTCGTCGACCCGGTGACGGGCGTGACGCTGCCGCGCGGCGAGGCGGGTGAGCTGTGCACCCGCGGCTACAGCGTGATGCTCGGCTACTGGAACGAGCCAAAGAAGACGGCGGACGTCATCGACGCGGGCCGCTGGATGCACACGGGCGACCTGGCGGTGATCCGCGAGGACGGTTACGTCCAGATCGTCGGCCGTATCAAGGACATGATCATCAGGGGTGGTGAGAACGTCTATCCGCGCGAGATCGAGGAGTTCCTCTACAGCCACCCCAAGATCTCCGACGTCCAGGTGGTCGGCCTCCCCGACGACCGTTACGGCGAGGAGATCCTGGCCTGCGTCATCCCGCGCGACCCGGACGACCCCCCGACGCTGGACGAGCTCACGTCGTACTGCCGCGACCGACTGGCCCACTACAAGATCCCGCGCCGCCTGCAGATCATGAACTCCTTCCCGATGACGGTCAGCGGGAAGGTCAGGAAGATCGAACTGCGGGAGCGGTACCAGGGTTAGGGGCGGGCGGAGATCAGCGTCGCGGCCGTCGTTGTCGGTCAGGCGCCGGTGGTGATCAGCTCGTCCGCCGGGCGGTTGGCCGGTTGCGGCGTCCCCGTGAGATCCATGACGAACAGCGGCACGTCGAGGGCGTCCGCGCGGGCCCGCGCATCGTCGTCGTACCCGGCGAGGGAGAAGAACACGCTCACCGCCGACGCGCTGAGCCCGTGGAGCCACAGGCACTCGACGTCGCGCAGGCCGGCGGGGCGGGTCGTCGGGTCGACCTGGGCGACCAGGCCCGGTGCGCGCAGGTCGATGCCGGAGGCCGGCCGTTCGGGGGACTGCATGATGTCGCGGAATCCGAGCCACTTGAGGTAGAGCGCCGCCGCGGTCACCGCGTCCCGCCCGGTCCTGATCGTCATCGGGCGGAACGTCGGGCGCGGCGGAGTCGCGGTCGGCGGCAGCGGGATGTGGGGCGGGCGGCCGGCGGCGGGGGCCGTCCCCGGTCCGGCGGCAGGGGTGGCCGAGGGCGGTGCGGGGCGCGGCACGGGACGTACCGGTATGCGCAGCACCACACCGCAGGCGCACCCCAGCTCGGGTTGCGGCCACTGGTCCTGGCGCCCGCACGAGCCGCACCGGACGGTCACCCAGGCGTCGGTCCAGGTGCGGTGCGTGATCCGTTCGGGGGCGGCGCCCCGTAACAGCGGCGGGGCCAGCGGCTCTCCGCACGCGCAGGGGAAGACCGGTGGCGTGAAGGTGTGCTGTCGACGGCATGCCGGGCAGCGCACCGGCACGTTCTCTCCCATGACCGTCCCCCTCGGACCGTCGGCCTGTCCATGTGCGTGTGCCCATCGTCCACCAAGAGCGACGACTTGGGGAGGGGCTTCAACCAATGCCCGCTCTTGACGCGCGCCGGACCTCACCTTAGATTGCTTCCGTATAGCAGAATCGAAATTCCGCATTATGGAAACCATGGAGGGGTGCTCACCGATCCGCAGCGGTGAGGTCGCCCCGACTGGCCGAGCAGGAGTACGCGATGCCTCGAATGACCGCAGCCCGAGCCGCAGTTGAGATCCTCAAGCGCGAAGGCGTCACGAACGCGTTCGGTGTGCCGGGCGCGGCGATCAACCCGTTCTACAAGGCCCTCCAGGCGGGCGGTGGCATCGACCACACGCTCGCCCGCCATGTCGAGGGCGCGTCCCACATGGCCGAGGGCTACACCCGCACCAAGGCGGGCAACATCGGTGTGTGCATCGGCACGTCCGGTCCCGCCGGCACCGACATGATCACCGGCCTCTACTCCGCGATCGGTGACTCCATCCCGATCCTGTGCATCACCGGCCAGGCGCCGACCGCGGTGATCCACAAGGAGGACTTCCAGGCCGTCGACATCGCGTCGATCGCCAAGCCGGTCACCAAGTGGGCGGTCACCGTCCTGGAGGCCGCGCAGGTCCCCGGCGTCTTCCAGCAGGCGTTCCACCTGATGCGCTCCGGCCGCCCCGGCCCGGTCCTCATCGACCTGCCGATCGACGTCCAGCTCACCGAGATCGAATTCGACCCCGAGACCTACGAGCCGCTGCCGGTCTACAAGCCCGCTGCCACCCGCAAGCAGGTCGAGAAGGCCGTCGCGATGCTGCTGGAGTCCGAGCGGCCGCTGATCGTCGCGGGCGGCGGCATCATCAACGCCGACGCCTCCGAGCTGCTGGTCGAGTTCGCCGAGGTGACCGGCGTCCCGGTCGTCCCGACCCTGATGGGCTGGGGCATCCTCGCCGACGACCACGAGCTGAACGCCGGCATGGTCGGCCTCCAGACCTCGCACCGCTACGGCAACGCGACCTTCCTGAAGTCGGACTTCGTCCTCGGCATCGGCAACCGCTGGGCCAACCGCCACACCGGTGGCCTGGACGTCTACACCAAGGGCCGGAAGTTCGTCCACGTCGACATCGAGCCCACCCAGCTCGGCAAGATCTTCGCCCCGGACTACGCGATCGCCTCCGACGCCAAGGCCGCGCTGGAGCTCTTCGTCGAGGTGGCGAAGGAGCTCAAGGCCGCCGGCAAGCTGCCGGACCGTTCCGCGTGGGCCGCCTCCGCGCAGGAGCGCAAGGCGACCCTCCAGCGCCGTACGCACTTCGACAACGTGCCGATGAAGCCGCAGCGCGTGTACGAGGAGATGAACCGCGCCTTCGGCCCCGAGACCCGGTACGTCACCACCATCGGCCTCTCGCAGATCGCCGGCGCGCAGATGCTGCACGTCTACCGCCCGCGCCACTGGATCAACTGCGGCCAGGCCGGCCCGCTCGGCTGGACGATCCCGGCCGCGCTCGGTGTCGCCACCGCCGACCCCGAGACGCCGGTCGTCGCGCTCTCCGGCGACTACGACTTCCAGTTCATGCTCGAAGAGCTGGCCGTCGGCGCGCAGCACAACATCCCGTACGTCCACGTCCTGGTGAACAACGCGTACCTCGGCCTGATCCGCCAGGCGCAGCGCAACCTCGACATCAACTTCCAGGTCAACCTGGAGTTCGAGAACATCAACTCCCCCGAGCTCGGCGTCTACGGCGTGGACCACGTCAAGGTCGCCGAGGGCCTCGGCTGCAAGGCGATCCGCGTCACCGAGCCGGACCAGCTGCTGCCGGCCTTCGAGGAGGCCAAGAAGCTCGCCGCCGAGTACCGCGTCCCGGTCGTCGTCGAGGCGATCCTGGAGCGCGTCACGAACATCTCGATGGGCGTCCAGATCGACGGCGTGAACGAGTGGGAAGAGCTGGCCACCGAGCCGGGCCACGCCCCGACGGCGATCCGTCCGCTCGCCTGACGGACCCCGCCCCAGGGCTCTGCCCGCCCTCCCGTCCCGAGGCCCGGTCTGCTTCCGCAGGCCGGGCCTCGGGCGCTGCGGCGCGCGTACACCTCTTTGCGTCCCCCGACTTGCGGGGCCCGGACCCAGCGGTTGATCTTGACCCAGCACCGCATCCGGTGCCGCATCCGGTCATACCGCTTCGAGGGAGTGCCCCTGTGCGCCTGAACTGTTCTGTGCCGTCCCGCTTGCCCCGTCCGGGCGTACGAGCCGCCATCGGCGTCCTCGCGACACTCGCACTCGTCGCCGTCCCCGGCACAGCCGGCCCCACAGCCACCGCCGCCGACAGCCGCCGGGCACCTTCCGCCGACCCCGCGGCGCTCCGCCACTGGAACACCATCGCCACCCAGACGATCAGCGCCAACCTCGGCGCGATGCACCCCTCCGGGCAGGTGGCCGTCTGGCACGGCTTCGTCTCCGCCGCCGTCTACAACGCCGTCGTCGGCATCCAGGGCCGGTACGCCCCCTACCGGTGGAAGGCGAAAGGGCCCTCCACCGCATCGCCCGAGGCGGCGGCCGTGACCGCCGCCCACCGCGTACTGCTCGCCTACTTCCCCGCGTCCCAGCCCCGGCTCGACACCGAGTACGCCAAGTCCCTCGCCGAGATCCCCGACGGCCGGGCCGAGAAGCAGGGCGTGGCCTACGGGGAGCGCGCCGCCGACCACATCGTCAAGCTGCGGGAGGACGACGGCCGGTACGAACCGGTCGAGTACACCGCGCCGCCCGAGCCCGGTCTCTGGCGGCCCACCCCGCCCGCCCATCAGCCCTACGTCGACGCCTGGCTCGGCACGATGCGTCCGCTGCTGCTCGAGTCCCCGCAACAGTTCCGTCCCGGCGCCCCGCCCGCTCTGTCCTCGGCCCGCTACGCCGAGGACGTGAACGAGATCAAGGCCATGGGAGGACAGACGGGATCGAGCAGAACCGCCCGCCAGACCGAGACCGCCCTGTTCTTCGGTGGCAACCTGATCGCCCAGTTCCAGACAGCCTTCCGGGATTACGCCGTCCGGCACCGCCTCGGCATCGCCGACACGGCGCGGCTGTTCGCCGCGGCGAACACGTCGGCGGCCGACGCGGTGATCACCGCTTGGGACGCCAAGCTCCACTACGGCTTGTGGCGGCCGATCAGCGCCATCCACCTGGCCGACACCGACGGCAACCCCGACACCACGGAGGACCCCGGGTGGCAGCCGCTGCTCGTCACGCCTCCGCACCCGGACTACATCAGCGGCCACGCGGCCGTCGCCGGCGCCGTGCTGCGGACCGTGGCCGGGATTCTCGGCACCTCACGCCTCGGCCTCCACCTCCCTTCCGAGTCCACCACCACCACACGCCGCTACGAGTACGCCGACCAGATCAACAAGGACATGATCGACGCCCGGGTCTGGGGCGGAGTCCACTTCCGCAGCGCGGACATCGCCGGGTGCGACGCCGGCCTGCGCATCGGAGACTGGGCGCTCGCCCACTACTTCCGGCCACTGCGCCAGGCCGTGCCACCGGGGTCGCGGCCGGCCCCGGCGTCCCAGGCCTCGCTGCCGTCACAGACGGCTCTGCCGAAGTGTCCGCGCTGAAGTCCGAATCTCCCTCTAATCGGTTAACTGGCCCGCGTGGGGACATGATCGTCCCCACGGCTGGGGATGTGTGTCGGACATCGACCGCACACCGTCTGGAGCGACGTGGAGACCGAGACCACCGGCACCGTATGGAGCTGTCCCTTCGACTACGCGGAGGCCCTCGAGTTCGACCCCCAGCTCCGGCAGATGCTGGAGGCCGACCCCGTCGCCCGCATCCGTATGCCGTACGGCGACGGAGAGGCCTGGCTCGTCACGCGCTACGAGGACGTGCGGACCGTGACCACCGACCGGAGGTTCAGCCGCAGCGCCGTCAAGGGCCGCGACTTCCCCCGGATGACGCCGGAGCCGATCGTGCAGTCCGAGTCGATCAACCTCATGGACCCGCCGTCGAGCAGCCGGCTGCGCAGCCTGGTCGCCAAGAGCTTCGCCCCGCGCCATGTGGCGCGGATGCGAGAGCGCACCCAGAGCGTCGTGGACCTGATGCTCGACCGGATGGCGGACCTCGGCTCACCGGCCGACCTCATCGAGCATGTGGCGGCGCCCCTGCCGCTCATGACGATCTGTGAGGTCCTCGCCATCCCCGAGGACGACCGGCCCCGGCTGCGCGCACACGCGTTCACCATGATGAACGTCAGTGCCGCCAACCGGGAAGCGGCCGTCCGCGCCAAGGCCGACCTGCGCGCCTACTTCGCCGAGCTCAGCGCCGAGCGCCGCCGGACACCCGGTGACGACCTGATCAGTACGCTGGCCACCGCCCGCGACGGCGCTGAGCTGCTTGACGACGACGAACTGGCCGTCATGTCGATGGTGCTGCTCATCACGGGCCAGGACACCACGACGTACGAGATCGGCAACATCGCGTACACGCTGCTCACCCGCCCCGAGGTGCTCGACACGCTCCGTGCGCGTCCCTCGGTCCTTCCGGCGGCGATCGAGGAGCTCCTGCGCTTCATCCCCTTCCGCAAGGGCGTCGGCATCCCGCGGATCGCCACCGAGGACGTGGAGCTGAGCGGCGTGCTGATCCGGGCCGGGGACGTCGTCCACGTCTCGTATCTCACGGCCAACCGGGACGGGCGGAAGTTCGACCGGCCCGACGAGCTGGACGTGGACCGGCCCACCGTGCCCCATATGACCTTCGGCTGGGGAGCGCACCACTGCCTCGGGGCGCCCCTGGCCGCGATGGAGCTGGAGGTCGTCTTCGGCACGCTCCTCGACCGCTTTCCCGGCCTGCGGCTGGCGGTGGAGCCGTCACAGGTGCGCTGGAACACGACATCGATCTGGCGCTATCCGCTCGGCCTGCCCGTCGCGTGGTGATGACCGCCACATGGACGACCGCCCGTGTGGACGACCGCCCGTGGTGAGGACCGCCCGGCGATACCGCTGCCGGGCATGAGACAAGGAAAACCCATGGCCACACTGTGCCGACCGTCCGTCGCCGTACCCGACCATGTCATCACGATGGAGCAGACGCTGGAACTGGCCCGCGAGACGCACGCGGACCATCCGCAGCGCGACCTGGTCCTGCGCCTCATCCAGAACACGGGTGTCCGCACCCGGCATATCGTCCAGCCGATCGAGGACACCCTGCGGCACCCCGGTTTCGAGATCCGCAATCAGCTGTACGAGGCCGAGGCCAAGGCGCGTGTTCCCAGTGTCGTAGGCCAGGCGCTCGCCCACGCCGAGGTGGAGACCGGAGACATCGATCTGATCATTTACGTCTCCTGCACCGGCTTCATGATGCCGTCGCTGACCGCCTGGCTGATCAACACGATGGGCTTCAGATCGGATACCAGACAACTGCCCATCGCCCAGCTCGGGTGCGCCGGGGGTGGTGCGGCGATCAACCGCGCGCATGATTTCTGCACCGCGTACCCGCAGGCCAACGTACTGATCGTGTCCTGCGAGTTCTGCTCGCTCTGCTACCAGCCGACCGACCTGGGGGTGGGCTCACTGCTCTCCAACGGGCTGTTCGGCGACGCGATCTCGGCGGCCGTGGTGCGCGGCGAGGGCGGCGTCGGCATGCGGATCGAGCGCAACGGCTCCCATCTCGTGCCCAACACCGAGGACTGGATCTCGTACGCCGTACGGGACACCGGGTTCCACTTCCTGCTCGACAAGCGGGTTCCCGGAACCATGGAGATGCTGGCCCCGGCCCTGAAGTCGCTTGTCGCGCAGCACAACTGGGATGTCGCGCACATGGACTTCTTCATCATCCACGCGGGCGGGCCGCGCATCCTCGACGACCTGTGCTATTACCTGGACCTCCCGCCGGAGATGTTCCGGTTCAGCCGGGCCACGCTCACCGAGCGCGGGAACATCGCCAGTTCCGTGGTCTTCGACGCGCTGGCCCGGCTGTTCGAGGAGGGCACCGTCGAGAACGGGGCCGGCGGGCTCATTGCCGGGTTCGGGCCCGGCATCACGGCCGAGACCGCCATCGGCCGGTGGGCGGGCCCGACTCCGGCCGCCGCCATGGCCGTAGAGGCGTCGGTGTCCGTCGGCTGACTCGGAGCAGGCCCCCGCGACCGGCCTGCCGCCCCCGGCTCACCGGGGCGGCCGGCCGGCCGGCGTTGCGCCGAGAGCGAGCCTGCGTTCCCAAAGAGGCCGCGGTTCGGCAGGGTTGCCCGCATGAGACTACTGATACTGGGCGGTACGGAGTTCGTCGGCCGCGCCGTCACCGACGACGCCCTGGCGCGCGGGTGGGACGTGACGGTGTTCCACCGTGGGCTGCACGCGGCGCCGCCCGGCGTCGTCGCCCTGCACGGCGACCGCACCGCCCCGGACGGCCTCGCGGCGCTCGGGCAGGGCGAGTGGGACATCGTCGTCGATACGTGGTCGGGCGCGCCCTGTGCCGTACGGGACGCGGCGCGGCTGCTGGCCGGGCGCGCGGGGCACTACGCGTACGTGTCCAGCGCGTCCGTGTACCAGTACCCGTCCCCGGCGGGAGCGGGCGAGGACGGAGCGCTGGTCGACGGCTCGGCCGACGCGGGTGCCGACGTCGCCTATCCGCAGGCCAAGCGCGGCGGTGAGCTCGCCGCGGCGGAGGCCTTCGGCGACCGGGCGCTGCTGGTGCGGGCCGGGCTCATCCTCGGCCCCGGAGAGAACATCGGCCGGCTGCCGTGGTGGCTGACGCGGATCGCCCGGGGCGGGCCGGTGCTGGCTCCGGGCCCGAGGGACCTGGCGGTGCAGTACGTCGACGCGCGCGACCTCGCGGCGTGGACGCTGGACGCCGCCGCGGGCGGCCTCGGGGGACCGTACAACCTCATCGCCCCGCGAAGGCACGCGACGATGGGGCATCTCCTGGAGGAGTGCGTACGGGCCACGGGCGCCGACGCAGAGCTGCGCTGGACCGACCCCGAGGTGGTCCTGGCGGCGGGCATCGAGCCGTGGCTGGAGCTGCCGGTGTGGGTGCCGCCCGGGGAGATGCACGACGCGATCCACGACACCGACGTCGGCAAGGCGCTCGGTGCGGGCCTGCGCTGCCGGCCGGCCGGCGAGACGGTGGCCGACACGTGGGCGTGGCTACGGCAGTTGGGCGGGGTGGCCCCGCAGCGGCCCGACCGTCCGGTGGTCGGTCTCCCTCCGGAGAAGGAAGCACGGGCGCTGGGGCGGCGGTCGCCGGAGGCCTGAGCATGCCTGAAGGGCGCGGGGTGGGTACGGGACCGTCCGTAACCACCCCGCGCCCCGGCAGGGAAGTTGATGCCGCCCGACGGCACGAGACTGGCGCGACATGACGTTCGCGCCGTCGGGCGGAGCTGAGGGGGAAGGGGTTCCGCGGCGGTGGGCGATGAGCTTTCGGGCGTCCTCCCCTCAGGCCGAGGAGGGCGTTCCTTGAGCCTTGACCACCGCACTGGCTCGCTCGCCGCCGCGGCACCCATTCCGTCCGTAACCTTCGGCCACCCCTCATTCGGGCCGGCGGTACGGACTGCACCACCGGCCCGACCTCCCGTCAGGCCCGCGGTGCGGTCTCGGTGCTAGTCCTCGCGCAGGGCGCGGACCGCTTCCTCGACGCGCTTGCCGTACTCCGCGTCCGCGGCGTGGAAGTGCGCGAGGTTCTTCTCGATCACGTCGTCGCGGCTGACCTGCGAGAGGCCACCGGCGATGTTCGCGATCAGGCGGGACTTCTCCTCGGCCGACATCAGGCGGTAGAGCTCACCGGCCTGGAAGAAGTCGTCGTCCTTGACGTGGACGGCGGCGGCGTGCGTGCCGGTCCAGCCGGCCAGCGCCAGCGGGGCGGAGAGCGCCGAGTCGGTCTGCGCGGGACCGTCGTACGAGTTGGGCTCGTAGTTCTTGTCGTAGCGCGAGCCGTAGCGGGTCGCCATGGCGCCGTCGCGGCCGTAGTTGTCCGCCACTGTGGCCTTGGGGGCGTTCACCGGCAGCTGGGTGTGGTTCACACCGAGGCGGTAGCGGTGGGCGTCCGCGTAGGCGAAGAGCCGGCCCTGGAGCATCTTGTCGGGCGAAGGACCGATGCCCGGAACGAAGTTGTTCGGGGAGAACGCGGCCTGCTCGACCTCGGCGAAGACGTTGTCCGGGTTCCGGTCGAGGACCAGCCGGCCGACCCGCTGGAGCGGGTAGTCCGCGTGCGGCCACACCTTCGTGAGGTCGAACGGGTTGAAGCGGTAGTCCGGGGCCTCGGCGGCCGGCATGATCTGGACGTACAGCGTCCAGGACGGGTTCACGCCGCGCTCGATGGCCTGGAGCAGGTCCGTCTGGTGCGAGTTGGCGTCCTTGCCGACCTGCTCGGCGGCCTGCTCGGAGGAGAGGCAGCGGATGCCCTGGTTCGTCTTGAAGTGGTACTTGACGAAGAAGGCCTCGCCCGCGGCGTTCGTCCACTGGTAGGTGTGCGAGCCGTAGCCGTTCATGTGGCGGTACGACGCGGGGATGCCGCGGTCGCCCATCAGCCAGGTGATCTGGTGCGTCGCCTCGGGGGCGTGCGCCCAGAAGTCCCAGACGTTGTCCGGCTCCTGCTTGCCCGTGAAGGGGTCGCGCTTCTGGGAGTGGATGAAGTCGGGGAACTTGATCGGGTCCTTGATGAAGAACACCGGGGTGTTGTTGCCGACGAGGTCGTAGTTGCCCTCTTCGGTGTAGAACTTCAGCGCGAAACCGCGCGGGTCGCGGACCGCGTCCGCGCCGCCGAGGCTGTCGGCGACGGTGGAGAAGCGGATGAACGTCTCGGTCCGCTTGCCCACCTCGCCGAGGAAGTTCGCGCGGGTGAAGCCGGTGACGTCGTCCGTCACCTCGAAGTAGCCGTACGCGCCCGAGCCGCGGGCGTGGACGACGCGCTCCGGGATGCGCTCACGGTTGAACCGGGCCAGCTTCTCCAGCAGGTGCTGGTCCTGGAGGAGGAGCGGGCCGCCGACACCGGCGGAGGCGGAATTCTGGTTGTCGGCGACCGGGGCGCCTGACTCGGTCGTGAGCACACGCTTCGACATGGGGACCTTCCTGCGGAAATCTGCTGGCGGCGTGAGGAGCGTAAGTACGCACCGAGCGTGACGTCAACAGTTTGTTGAAGTTGAAGAGAGGGATCGGCGCGGACTGGAGCGAAAAAAACTGGTATCCGGGCGACGGCGGCGCCTGGGCGCGACAGGACAGGTGTCAGCGCCGCCGCCGCCCGGAAGTCAGGGGGCTGGTCAGCTCTGGACGGGCTGACCGGAGAGGCGCTCGACGGCGCGGAGCAGGGCGGAGTGGTCGAGGCCACCGTCACCCTGGGCGCGCAGCGAGGCGACCAGCTGGGCGACTACCGCGCCGACGGGGAGAGCGGCACCGACATTGCGGGCGGCGTCGGTGACGATGCCCATGTCCTTGTGGTGCAGGTCGATCCGGAAGCCGGGGGCGAAGTCGCGGTTGAGGAAGTTGTCCTTCTTGCGGGTCAGGACGGTCGAGCCGGCCAGTCCGCCGTTGAGGACGTCGAGGGCCGCGGTGAGGTCCACGCCGGACTTCTCCAGGAAGACGACGGCCTCGGCGCATGCCTGGATGTTGACCGCGACGATCAGCTGGTTCGCGGCCTTCACCGTCTGGCCGGAGCCGTGCGGACCGCACAGGACGATGGTCTTGCCGAGCGCTTCGAGCACCGGCTTGGCGGCGTCGAAGTCCTCCTGCGAACCGCCGACCATGATCGACAGTACGGCCTCGATCGCGCCGGCCTCGCCGCCGGAGACCGGGGCGTCCAGGACGCGCAGGCCCTTCTCGGCGCCGGCCTTGCCCAGGTCGACGGAGGTCTGCGGGGTGATCGAGGACATGTCAATCAGGAGGGCGCCCTTCTTGGCGTTCTCCAGGATGCCGTCCGGACCGTACGCGATTGCCTCGACCTGCGGGGAGGCGGGCACCATCGTGATGATGACGTCGGCGTCCTTGACGGCCTCGGCGATCGAGGACGCGCCCTTGCCGCCGGCGGCGACCAGACGGTCGATCTTGGGCTGCTCAAGGGTGTAGCCGGTGACGTCGTAACCCGCCTTCAGCAGGTTCTCGGACATGGGGGAGCCCATGATGCCGAGGCCGATGAAGCCAATCGACGGGAGTGCAGTGGGGTTGCTCATGATGGGTGCCTCTTTCAACACACGCGTTTCGACACACGCGTAAAAATGGTCAGTTCGAGAGCCAGCCGAAGGCTTCGGCGCTCGGGCGGTCGCCGGGCTTGTACTCCAGGCCCACCCAGCCGTCGTAACCGGCGTTCTTGAGCTGGTTGAGCAGCTCTTCGAGCGGCAGGTCTCCCGTGCCGGGTGCGCCGCGGCCGGGGTTGTCCGCGATCTGGACGTGGCCGGTCTTGCCGGCGTACTCCGCGATCACGTCGGACACGTTCTCGCCGTTCATCGACAGGTGGTAGATGTCGAGGAGGAACTTGGCGTTGCCGAGTCCGGTGGCCTCGTTGACCTTGTCGACGACCGCGATGCCGGCCGGTGCGCTCACCAGCGGGTAGCGCGGCGACTCCGGCTTGTTGAGGGTCTCGATCAGCAGGATCGCGCCCACTCGGTCGGCGGCGCGGGCGGCCACCACCAGGTTCTCCAGGGCAAGCTTGTCCTGGACCTCCGGGTCGACGCCGTCCACGCGGTTGCCGTAGAGCGCGTTGAGCGCCTTGCAGCCGACCGAGGCGGCGAAGTCCGCCGCCACATCGATGTTGGCGCGGAAGCGGTCCGACTCCTCGCCGGGCACGGAGAGTGCGCCGCGGTCCGGGCCGGGCAGCTGCCCGGCGTAGAAGTTCAGGCCGACCAGCTGGGTGCCGGCCTCGTCGAGCGCCTTCTTGAGCGCGTCGAGCTCGGCCTGGTCGGGGGTGGGGGTCTCGATCCAGGGCCACCACAGCTCGACCGCCTTGAAGCCTGCCGCGGCGGCGGCCGCCGGGCGCTCGAGGAGCGGGAGTTCCGTGAAGAGGATCGAGAGGTTCACATCGAAGCGGTGGTCCGTGTAGCCCATGAGGGTTTCGGCGCTCCTTCCGTATCGCGGAAGTTATTTTCTGCCTGATGGAATGTTGCATGGTGGTGTGGAGGCCTGTCAAGAGGGTGGGGGCAGGTCGGGCGGCCGGACGGTGCGGAAGGTGCCCCTGGGGAGGGGGTGGCCAGGGGGGTGGCTGACGAGCGACGGTCGGCCGCGCGCCACGTCCGGTCTGTTTATGGCCGAGATTCGGCCATGGCTCACAGGAAATGCATAGGGAATGCATAGTTCATTTTTCTGGCCAAGGTGTTTACCGGCCGGAACGGCATTTCGCGTCCATCCCCGGGTCGTGGCCTGGACCTTTGCGGAATGACTGATTCGCAGTACGGGTGCCTTCATGAGAAGGAAATGAGAATTGACATGCCCGCATTGCTCTTAGCAGAATCGCGTTGCTCGCTCACCGAGTGGGTGACGGTTCTACAAGAAGCGTTGATGGGGGAAAGATGATGATCCGCAAAAACCTGGGTCTCGTCGGGGCCGGTGCCATGCTGATGCTGGGTGCCGGGGTGGGCCTCGCGCCCGCCGCAAGCGCGGCTTCAACGGGGGACGGCCAGGCGGTTTCCACCTCGCAGTCGTCGAAGGGTCAGGTCAAGTCGGGCGTGGGCACGAAGTCCCTCAGCAAGGCGGGCGGCGCCGCAGCCGCCTCCGAGGGCGACGTGAACATCAATGCGAGCTGCTGGAACGGCCGCACGTCCGGCAGAAACTTCTACATGACCTGCTCCGGCAACGGCTACCGGGTCTACGTGGACTGCTCCAACGGCTACCGGTACACCTTCGGGACGTACTACTACGGCACCTGGAACCACACGCTGACCTGCCCCTCGGGCACCAACGCCATCTGGGGCGGCTCGATCGGCGGCTGATCCCCGGCCGCGGGGCGCCGACTGACTGAGGCCGAATCCAGGGACTGTCCGGACAGTCCCTGGATTCGGTCTTTTCGCGTATGCGGGAATGATCCCCTCCTCTTCTTCTCAGAGAAATCTCATAAATCTCTCAGTGATCTCTCGGCGGGGATTGCTTTC
The DNA here is from genome assembly GCF_018614005.1 of Streptomyces sp. ISL-99. Taxonomy (NCBI): domain Bacteria; kingdom Bacillati; phylum Actinomycetota; class Actinomycetes; order Kitasatosporales; family Streptomycetaceae; genus Streptomyces; species Streptomyces sp. ISL-99. The sequence continues at coordinate 158,398 of NZ_JAGGPC010000043.1, read as the reverse complement.
ATGGAGTCATGAATCCGAAACAGTTAAGCCGACTGGCGATGACCTCCCTCGCCGTACTGCTTCCGTTCACGATGCTGACTGGCTGCTCGTCGGACAAGAAGAGCGATGTTCCGTCCGCCGGCGGGAAGACATCGGCCGACAGTAAGACCGAAAAGCCCGGCGCCGGTGATCCGGATGCCGACGTCCTCAAGTTCGTACGGTGCCTGCGCGAGAACGACATCGAGGTCGACGACCCGGAGACGAATGGGAATGTCTCGATCCAGGTCACGGACACCCAGGACCAGGCCAAGATCAGCAAGGCCCAGAACGCCTGCAAGCAGTACATGGACGAGGGAGCCAGTGGCGGCGGCGGTGCGGCCGGCGGCGGCAAGGAGACCGAGGAGCAGAAGGTGTGGCGGCTCAAGGTCGAACGCTGCCTGCGCGACAAGGGCTTCAAGATGGGCAACGTCGCGGAGAGCGAGCGGGCAGCCCACGAGAAGGCCTCGAAGGAGTGCTACAAGGAAGCCGGTCCCGTTCCGGGTGCGGGACAGTGACCGCTACCGATCCCGGGGCCGGGACCCGGACCGTGGGTGAGGCCGACGACCTCCCGCCGCGCCCCCGCCGCGCCCGCAGGCTCATCATCTCCTGCGTGGTCGTGCTGACCGCCGGTGCGGCGGCCGTCGTGGTGGTCCGCGACCGCGCGGACGGCGCACCGCCGCCGAAGCTCCCGCCGACCGCGGCCACCGCCCCGGTGACCCGCGGCGATCTGACGGCGAAGGAAACCCTGGACGGGACGCTGGAGTACGCCGACGAGGTGTACCTCCCCAACCGCCTGACCGGCACCGTGACCTGGACGGCCCGCCCCGGAGCGACGGTCTCGCGGGGCGGCGTCCTCTACCGGATCGACGAGAAGCCCGTCGTGCTGCTGTACGGACGCATCCCGGCCTACCGCGCCTTCGCCCCCGGCATGGCCGACGGAGGCGACGTACGCCAGCTGGAGAAGAACCTCGCCGCCCTCGGCTACACCGGCTTCACGGTGGACGAGACGTACACCGACGGCACGGCGTACGCGGTCAGACGCTGGCAGCGTGCCCTCGGCCTGCCGCGCACGGGGCAGCTCGAACTCGGCCGCGTCCTGTTCGCCCCGCAGTCCGTGCGGGCGGGCGAGGCCGACCGCAAACCCGGTGACGAGGCGCAGAACGGCAGCCCCGTCCTGGACACGACCAAGGCCGAACGCACCGTGACGGTGAAGGCCACCATGTCCCAGCAGCGCCTGCTGCCCATCGGCAAGAAGGTGACCGTCACCATCCCCGGCCGCGACAAACCGGTCGCGGGCAAGGTCACCTCGGTCGGCACCGTGGTCGGCGGTGGCGGCGACGACGGCGGCGACAAGAACGGCGGCGACGACGACGGTGGCGGCGACAATGGCCAGGGCGGCGGCCAGAACCCCCAGGGCGGCGACCGGACCGTCACCGTACGGATTGCCCTCGCCGACCAGAAGGCGGCCGGCGCCCTGACCTACTCCCCGGTCCGCGTCGAGGCCGAGGCCGAACGGCACCGCGACGTCCTGTCCGTCCCCGTCGCCGCGCTGCTCGCGCTGCGCGAAGGCGGGTACGGCGTGCAGGTCGTCGGGGACGGCTCGGGCGAGCCCGACCGTATCCTCCCGGTCACGACCGGGCTGTTCAGCGGCGGCCGCGTCGAGGTGTCGGGAGCCGGCATCACCGAGGGCCTCAAGGTCGGGACGCCCGCGCTGTGAACGCCGTCAGTGAGGTGACGAACGCGCCGGCCGCCGAGCCGGACCCGCGGGCGGCCGAGCCCGTCATCGAACTCATCGAAGTGACCCGCAGCTACCCCGGCGCCCCGCCCGTGCACGCCGTCCGCGATCTCTCCCTGCGGGTCCTGCCCGGCGAACTCCTCGCCGTGGTCGGCCCCTCCGGGTCGGGCAAGTCCACCCTGCTCAACCTCATCGGCACGCTCGACCGCCCGACCGGCGGCCGCGTACGCATCGCCGGCTATCCCGTGGACCGGCTCTCCGACCGCCAGCTCTCGGCGCTGCGGGCCGAGCACATCGGGTTCGTCTTCCAGCAGTTCTTCCTCACCCAGGGAGTGAGCGCGGTCGACAACGTGGCCGAAGGGCTGCTGTACGCCGGACTGTCCCGGCGGGCCAGAACGGCGGCCGCCGCCGAGAGCCTGCGCCGGGTCGGCCTCGGCCACCGGCTGCGGCACCGCCCGCACGAGCTGTCCGGCGGCGAGCGGCAGCGCGTCGCCCTGGCCCGCGCGGTGGCCGGCCGGCCCTCCCTGCTGCTCGCCGACGAACCGACGGGGTCGCTCGACACCGCGTCCGGGGCGCGCGTCGTCGAACTGCTGCGGGAACTCAACGCCGACGGCACCACCGTCGTCGTCATCACCCACGACACGGAGCTCGCCGCCCGGCTGCCGCGCCGGGTGGTCATGCGCGACGGGCGGCTGGTCGAGGACCACGGCGGCGCGGCCCCCCGTACCGCCCAGGAGGCCACCCGATGACCCCGCCCGGCTCCCCGCCCGCCGCCCCGTCCCGTCCTCCGCTGCGCCCCGCCCGGCTCGGCCCGCTCGACGTCCTGCGGCTGAGTCTGTCCGGGCTGCGTGCGAAACCGCTGCGCGCGGTCCTCTCCGCGGCGGGCATCTCCATCGGCATCGCCGCCATGGTGGCCGTGGTCGGCATCTCCACCTCCAGCCGCGCCGAACTCCAGGCCACCCTCGACACCCTCGGCACCAACCTGCTGCACGCCGAGGCGGGGGAGACCCTGACCGGCGGGGAGGCGAAACTCCCCACGGGCGTGACCGCGATGGTGCGGCGCGTCCCGCCGGTGAACGAGGTGAGCGCCGTCGGCAAGATCGACGCCAAGGTGTACCGCTCCGACCTGATCCCGCGCGAGGAGACCAACGCCCTGGAGGTCTTCGCGGCCCACCCCGACCTGCTGGACACCCTGGGTGTACGCACCTTCAGCGGCACCTGGCTCAACCGGGCCACCGGCGAGTACCCGGCGGTCGTGCTCGGCTCCGCCACGGCCCGCAGGCTGGGCGTCGTACGGGCCCATCCCGACGTCCAGGTCCTGATCGGCGGCCGCCACTTCACCGTGATCGGGGTCATCGAACCGGTCGTCCTCGCGCCCGAGCTGAACAGCGCGGCCCTGATCGGCTTCGGCGCCGCCGAGCGGACCCTGGGGTTCGACGGCCACCCCACCGCCGTCTACGTCCGGGCCGACGAGAACGCGGTGACCGACGTACGGGACGTGCTCGCCCGTACGGTCAATCCCGAGCAGCCCGACGCGGTACGGGTCGCCCGGCCCTCCGACGCGCTCGCCGCCAAGCTCGCCGCCGACGAGGCGTTCACCGGTCTGCTGCTGGGCATCGGAGCGGTCGCGCTGCTGGTCGGCGGGATCGGGGTGGCCAACACCATGGTCATCGCGGTGCTGGAGCGGCGCGGCGAGATCGGCCTGCGCCGGGCCCTCGGCGCCACCCGCGGCCAGGTCCGCAACCAGTTCTTCACCGAGTCCCTGGTGCTCTCCGGGCTCGGCGGCTGCGGCGGCGCGGCCCTCGGGCTGCTGATCACCACGGCGTACGCCGGACATCGCGGCTGGCCGGTCGCGCTGCCCGCGAGCGCGGTGCTGGCCGGCGCGGCGGGCACCCTGGTCATCGGGGCCGTGGCCGGGCTCTACCCGGCGATGCGCGCCGCGCGCGTCTCGCCGACGACCGCGCTGGCGACTGGCTGACGGACTGCCGGCCCCCGCCAGTAACGTGGGGGCATGGTGCGATTGAGAGTGGAGTTCACGACCGAGCCCTTCGATCTCGACGAGGCGCCGGCGCACGCGCTGGCGGCTCGCGAGGTCATCCAGGTGGCCGAGCTGGACGCTGTGGACGTAGGCCCGTTCGGGAACACCGCCGAGGGTGACGCGGACGCGGTGCTGACCGCGGTCGACGCGCTGCTGCGCAGGTCCCTGGACGCGGGTGCCACCCGGGTCTCGTTGCAGGTCAACGTGATCGGGGAGGGCGAGAAGTGACGGAGCACAGCGGGCCGGGCGACCACCCCCTCGTCACCGCGGTCAAGCCGCTGGTCGACGCCATGGGCGGCGAGATGATGGTGCCGGAGCAGGCGGGCGGCGACGACGTGGTGCTGGCCTGGGAGGGCCGGGACGTGGTCGCCGTACGGCTTCCGCAGCTCTCGGACTCGCTCGACCACATCCTGGCCGCGCTGGAGCGCCGGCACGGTATGCCGCTGGCCGAGCTCGACCGTAAGGAGAAGCAGTCGGTCGTACGGATCCTGGAGGCGCGCGGCGCCTTCTCCGTGCGGCACGGCGTGGAGACGGTGGCGAGCGCCCTGGGGGTCAGCCGCTTCACCGTCTACAACTATCTGAACAGGGAAAACAGCGCCAGGGGCGATTAGTCGGCTGTCCACTAAGTGGGCATATTTGATCGATCATTTGTGGAGGCCGCCGTCCGGGCAACGGGTCGGCGGCTTTTGCGTTCGCAAGATTTCAACAAAGTGTTGACGAGCTGTTCTTGAGGGCGTTAGCTATGCCCAGCCCGTCCAGCACGCCACGGAGGCTCCCGTGACTTCAGGTTCGACACCGGGCCTCACCCGGTTCAACACCTCGGCGGACAGCGAGGCCTCGGCCGCGCTCCACGAGGTGTGCGCCAGCTCGGCGTGGGGGAGCAAGATGCTCGCCCAGCGCCCGTACGCCAACGCGGAAGCCCTCTTCCACGCCAGTGACGCCGCCATGGCCGAACTGACCGCGGAGGATCTGGCCGAGGCGATGGCGGGCCACCCGCCGATCGGCCGGCCGAAGCCCGGAGACCCGACCTCCTCCCGTGAACAGCGGGGGATGGCCGGAGCGTCCGAGGAACTGAAAGCCGAGATGCTCGAACTGAACCTGGCCTACCAGGAAAAGTTCGGACATGTCTTTCTGATCTGCGCCACCGGTGCGACCGGTGAGCAGATGCGTGACGCGATGCGGGACCGGATCGGCAACACCGCCGAGGCGGAGCGCGAGATCGTGCGCACCGAACTCGGGAAGATCAACCGAATCCGGCTGACCCGGCTCGTAGAAGAGTACGAAGAGGACAACGACTGATGAGCACCGCGACCACTGCTTCGGTGTCCACCCACATCCTGGACACCAGCATCGGGCGCCCCGCCGAGGGCGTCGCCATCTCGCTCACCGCCCGCAGCGGCAGTGCCGCCGAGTGGGTGGCACTCGGCGGTTCCGCGACCGACGCGGACGGGCGCTGCAAGGACCTGCCGGCCCTGCCGGAAGGCACGACCCACGTACGTCTCGACTTCCAGACCGAGGCGTACTTCTCCAAGAAGCAAGCCGAGGCACAGCAGGACGCCCCCCGCGTAAGGGACAGCGGCGCGTTCTTCCCGGAGGTGGCGATCACGTTCGCCGTCGTGCCGGGCGAACACTTCCACGTACCGCTGCTGCTCAACCCGTTCGGCTACTCCGTATACCGAGGGAGCTAGCACCGACATGCCCACGATTCTCGGCCAGAACCAGTATGGCAAAGCAGAGAACCGCGTCGTCAGGATCACGCGGGACGGCGACACCCACCACATCAAGGACCTCAACGTCTCCGTCGCCCTCTCCGGCGACATGGAGGACGTGCACTACTCCGGTTCCAACGCGAACTGCCTGCCGACGGACACCACCAAGAACACGGTGTACGCGTTCGCCAAGGAGTACGGCATCGAGTCCGCCGAGCAGTTCGGCATCCACCTCGCCCGCCACTTCGTGACGTCGCAGGAGCCGATCAAGCGCGCCCGGATCCGGATCGAGGAGTACGCCTGGGACCGCATCGCGACCTCGGACAACAACTCCAAGTTCATCGGATCCGACGAGGTCAACCACTCCTTCGTCCGCAAGGGCCAGGAGCTGCGCATCACGCAGATCACCTTCGACGGTGAGAACTGGGAGGTCATCTCCGGCCTCAAGGACCTCACGGTCATGAACTCCACCAACTCGGAGTTCTGGGGCTACGTCAAGGACCGGTACACGACGCTCAAGGAGGCGTACGACCGCATCCTGTGCACCGATGTCTCCGCCGCCTGGCGCTACAGCTGGTCCAACGACGCGGACCGGATGCCCAACTGGGAGAAGTCGTACGCGCAGGCCAAGAAGCACATCCTCGAGGCCTTCGCCGAGACGTACTCCCTCTCGCTCCAGCAGACCCTGTACCAGATGGGTTCGCGGGTCATCAACAGCCGGAGCGAGATCGACGAGATCCGCTTCTCGCTGCCGAACAACCACCACTTCCTGGTCGACCTCGAGCCCTTCGGGCTGAAGAACGACAACGAGGTCTACTTCGCCGCCGACCGCCCGTACGGCCTCATCGAGGCCACCATCCTGCGGGACGGCGTCGAGCCGAAGATCCCGGTCGACATGACCAACCTCTGACGCGGGACCGGTACGTCCCCCGCCCGCCCCGAGTGCGTAGGGCGGGGGCGTACCGGACCGGAGGGAAGCTCCATGGCAACGCCTGTATGTCGGGCCGACGGCGGGCCCTGTGCTCACGTCGTGCACACAGGGCCCCGTCCTGCGGCCGGGCCACGCCGCCCATTCACTTCCCGCCCTGAAACACGCGGGCGTCGTCACCGCCTGCACGTGATCCGGCCCGAGGCGGGCAGGGTTCCTGGTGCGCACGGGAGCAGGCTGCCGAGTGCTGCGCCGGTCGCCTCGATGACGGAATCGTCAGCCGGCATGCCGGCGCTCGGCGCCGTCGTCTCCACCGTCCCGATGCCGGTACTCGGCGGCGCGGGCATCATCCCGCTCGCCGCGCCCGCCTTCTCCATGGATTTCCCCGCCCGGGCACAGACCGTGCTCGGCTCCGGAATCAGTGCCGGCGCCCTGGTCGCGGTCCTGCTCAGCCTGTTCTTTCACCGTCTCGGCACCCGGAGCCACGCGGCTGCGGCACTCAAATCCTCCTAGGGTCCTGCCGTGCCCCCATCACCGAGAAAAGGACGCACCATGGCAGCATCGGCAGCCGCGCGCACCATCATCGAGAACTGTGCCATCGCAACCGTCGACGCCAACGACACCGAGTACGCCTCGGGTTACGTTGTGGTCGCCGGCAACCGCATCGAGTCGATCGGCGCGGGCAAGGCCCCCGAGGGCCTCGAGAACGTCGTACGCCGGATCGACGGCACGGGCCACCTGGTCACCCCTGGCCTGGTCAACACGCACCACCACTTCTACCAGTGGATCACCCGGGGTATGGCCACCGACCACAACCTCTTCAACTGGCTGGTCGCGCTGTACCCGACGTGGGCGCGCATCGACGAGCCCATGGTGAAGGCGGCGGCGCAGGGCTCGCTGGCCATGATGGCCCGCGGCGGTGTCACCACCGCGATGGACCACCACTACGTCTTCCCCAAGGGCTCGGGCGACCTGTCCGGCGCCGTCATCGGGGCCGCCTCCGACATGGGCGTACGCTTCACCCTCGCCCGTGGCTCCATGGACCGCAGCGAGAAGGACGGCGGCCTGCCGCCGGACTTCGCCGTCGAGACCCTCGAAGGCGCGCTCGCCGCGACCGAGGAGACCGTCAGGAAGCACCACGACGCGTCCTTCGACGCGATGACGCAGGTGGCCGTCGCCCCCTGCTCGCCGTTCTCGGTCTCCACCGAACTGATGAAGCAGGGCGCCGAACTGGCCCGCCGCCTCGGGGTGCGCCTGCACACCCACGGCAGCGAGACAGTCGAGGAGGAGCAGTTCTGCAAGGAACTGTTCGGCATGGGCCCGACCGAATACTTCGAGTCGACCGGCTGGCTCGGCAGCGACGTGTGGATGGCCCACTGCGTCCACATGAACGACTCCGACATCGCCGCCTTCGCCCGTACGGGCACGGGCGTCGCCCACTGCCCGTCCTCCAACGCCCGCCTCGCGGCAGGCATCGCCCGCGTCCCCGACATGCTGAAGGCCGGCGTCCCGGTCGGCCTCGGTGTCGACGGTACGGCGTCCAACGAGTCGGGTGAGCTGCACACCGAGCTGCGCAACGCGCTGCTGATCAACCGCCTCGGCGCGCACCGCGAGGCGGCGCTGGGCGCCCGCCAGGCGCTGCGCCTCGGCACGTACGGCGGAGCCCAGGTACTCGGCCGCGCCGACCAGATCGGTTCGCTGGAGGCCGGCAAGCTCGCCGACCTGGTGATGTGGAAGGTCGACGGACTCGGCCACTCCACCATCGCCGACCCGGTCACCGCGATCGTCTTCGGCGCGGCGGCCCCCGTCACCCTGTCGCTCGTCAACGGCAAGCCCGTCGTCGAGGACAACCACCTGGTCACGGTGGACGAGGACGCCATCGCCCGCGACGCGCGGAGCGAGTCCCAGCGGCTCGCGCGGATCGTCGCGCAGGGTTGACCGTCCCCATGGAAGTCCGGCTGAGGGGGACGGCCCTCAGCCGGCGGCCGCGGACCCGAGCGGGGTCCACGGCAGCTGTGCCCGGAGGTGCGCGCCCAAGTGCCCGCACCTCCGGGGACGGTGAACACGAGTCACCGGGCCACGGCCCCGCCGATCCGCACACCCCCCATGCGTCATGCACGTCTGCACCACCTGCTTCAACGCACCACTCCGCACCACCTCCCTGACACCCACGTCCCCGCCGACGTGTAAAACGACCGGAGGAACCGCTGTGGCCGCCAAGCCCAGGTTTCGCAAAGATGCATCCGCCGAATCCGACCCCCAGCCCGGATCCTCGTCCGGCTCCGATCAGAAGCACCCGGTCGACGAGAAGCTCCCGCCCGGCAAGATGTTCACCAGCGGCCTTCAGCACGTGGCCGCGATGTACGCCGGCGTGGTGGCCCCGCCCATGATCGTCGGCCCCGCGGTGGGGCTCGACGCCAAGGAGACGGCCTTCCTGATGGGGGCCAGCCTCTTCACCGCGGGCATCGCCACGCTCCTCCAGACTCTCGGCTTCTGGAAGATCGGCGCAAAGCTTCCCTTCGTCAACGGCGTCTCGTTCGCCGGAGTGACTCCGATGATCGCCATCGGCAAGGGCGAGGGCGACAACGCGATACCGATCATTTTCGGCGCGATCATCGTCGCCGGTGTACTGGGATTCTTCGCGGCCCCGTACTTCTGCAAGCTCGTACGCTTCTTCCCGCCCGTCGTCACCGGCACCGTGATCACCCTGATCGGTGTCTCCCTGCTGCCGGTCGCCTTCAACTGGTCCCAGGGCGGCAACTCCCAGGCCGACGACTACGGCTCGATGACCAACATCGGCATGGCCGCCCTGACCTTCGTGATCGTGCTGGCCCTGCGCAAGTTCCTGCGCGGCTTCCTCCAGCAGATCGCGATCCTGCTCGGTCTCGTGGCGGGCACGCTCATCGCCATCCCGGTGGGCATCACCAACTTCGACGCCATCAAGAACGCCGGCCTGGTGGGCTTCCCGACCCCCTTCCACTTCGGCGCCCCGCAGTTCGAGATCGCCGCGATCATCTCCATGTGCATCGTGATGCTGGTGTGCATGACCGAGTCGACCGCGGACATGCTCGCCCTCGGCAAGATCGTCGGCCGCCCGGCCGACGAGAAGACCATCGAGGGCGGCCTGCGCGCCGACACCCTCGGCAGCGCGATCAGCCCGCTGTTCAACGGCTTCATGTGCAGTGCCTTCGCGCAGAACATCGGTCTGGTCGCCATGACGAAGGTCCGCAGCCGCTTCGTCGTCGCCACCGGCGGCGGCATCCTGATCCTGCTCGGTCTGTGCCCGGTCCTGGCCTCCGTGATCGCCCTCGTACCGCTGCCGGTACTCGGTGGCGCGGGGATCGTGCTCTTCGGTACGGTCGCGGCCAGCGGCATCCAAACCCTCGCCACGGCCGCGCTGGAGAAGGGCGAGAACGCCCTGATCGTCGCCGCCGCCCTCGGTATCGGCCTCATCCCGATCGCGGCGCCGACCTTCTACCACGCGTTCCCGGAGGACCTGCTGGTGGTACTCGACTCGGGCATCAGCACCGGATGCGTGGTGGCCATCGTCCTCAACCTGGCCTTCAACCACCTGGGCAAGAAGGACACCGGGGACGAGAACCCCACCCAGCCGGAGATCCCGGACCAGATCCCGGCCACCGCCCACTGAGCCGGATCACCGGCCGTCCGGATCGCCCGGCCGACGCATCCCGACCACGCTGCCCGACTCGCCGCGACTCGCCGCCGACCCGGCGGCGAGTCGCGGCGTACGGGTGGGACGAGGAACGGCCTCGGGACGGGTGGCGCTGCCCGTGCCACGGATCAGCGAGCCTCCTGATACGCCTGATTCACCCTTCTTGCCCGGCTGCCGGGCACACGGTCAGCCACCCCTTGGCGACCAGCTCGGCGGCCAGGTACGCGGGCGGCGAGTCCCGGTCCGCGGTGGACAGGCCGGATACCAGCAGCCGGTCGATGACGAAGGCCTGCGGTTCGCCGCACTCGGCGAGCGCCAGCGTCACCGCGTTGAGCAGTACGGATCCGCCGTACGGCAGCCGGGTCAGCGTCACGTCCGGTGCCAGCCGCAGTACGGCCGGCACGGACACGGGTGCGGGCCCGGGCGTGGTCATCGGAGTCCCCGCAGCCAATTGGCATACCCACACCAGGCGCAACATCGGAAGGGCGTGTTCTGCCAGTTCGCGCCCGTCGCGCAGGACGGCCAGGACCCGGCCCACGTCCAGCACACCGAGATCGGCCAGCGCGCTCTCCCGCTCCAGCCAGGCGTGGACGCGTCCGCGCTCACGGTGCAGATGGGCGACCGCGCCCAGTCTCAGCCAGTGCCCCGACGGCGCGCGGCAGACGTCGTACACCCGCCGCTTGCGGACAGCGCGTTCGAGCGGCAGGTGGTTGCGGAAGGCCCCGCGGTGGATACGTCCCAGCCTGGCCGGGCGCAGCGCGGCCACGGCCGCGATCACCTGCGGGTCCAGAGCGGGCAGCAGAGCCCCGCCCGCGCCCCGCTCCTCAAGACCCGCGACCACCCGGCCCGACACCGGGTCGAGGAAGTCGAGATGGTCCTTCCACCGCGCCAGCATCCCGTGCCGGGAGGAGGAGAGCGCCTCCTCACCCTCCTGGGTGAGCCCGGGCAGGGAAGCCGTACCGGCCGGTCTGGGTGGAGCCGGCTTGCCCACCAGCCGTTCGCCGGGCGCCTCCCGGCCCCCCGGTCCCGGCGAGAACACCACGTTCCTGCTGAGGAGTTCGCGGGCCTCGGCAAGACCGCGCAAGGTGTCGGTGATGTGGAAGGGTTCGCAGCCCAGCAGCCGCCACCCGCGATACCCCGTATCGGCCTCGGACAGCCTGGCCGACGCCAGGTCCTTCAGCAGCCCTCCGCTCACCACCGGCAGTCCGCAGCTCTCGCTCAGCAGGTCCATCAGCCGCAGCGGCACCTGTGTGTCGGGCAGGGGCGGAACGGGTTCACGACCGCTGACCGGCTCGTGAGCGAACAACTCGGCGGGATCGACAGGGACGTACCTGATCTCAAGTCCGGGAACCGGCGGCGGCGCGGCGGGAGGCCGCTCCCCCCAGGCGCCCCCGAAGTCCGCGTGCAGCAGTACGGGCCGGTGCCCCGCAGCCAGAGCGCTGACCGCGACGAACGCCGAGGCGAGCCCCCCGCTGTAAGCGATGGCGTAGTCGCCTTTCACCCCGTCAAGGGCGCGCCCCACCGCCTCGGCCACACCTATCCCCGGCTCGGCCGGCTCCGGCCGCTGCCGCGTGACGGTGACCCCGGCCGAGTCCACCCGTACCGCGGTTCCCACCGCCAGCCGTTGCACGCCCGGCAGCAAAGTGGCGTCGGGCGAGGGCACCGTTCCGTGGATCAGTGCGAGCAACTGCCCCGGATCGGGCGTCTGGTAGGGCTCACCCGTCAGGAACGCCCCCAGGTCCTCGCCCCACTCGACCCGTCCGTAACCGACTCTGTAATAAACGGACCGGCTTCCCGGGCTGTCCCGGCTCAGCCGGAACACATCCGGTGACGGCCGTTCGATCCGTACGCCGCCGGGAACCGTCCACGGGCTCGGGCCGGTGCAGCGGACCCCGTCGCGCGTCGCCGCCGCACATCCAAGTGCGCCGACTGTTCCCGCCATCGTTCCCGCCATGGTTCGCGTCATCCGTCCCGCTCCGATCGATGGACCTCGACATAGGTCTCCCGTACCGGCAGCGACGTGCTCACCACCGCTTCCCCGCACTGCACCCACGCGTAGAAACCCGAGGGCGGCGTGACCGGGACCATCTCGCGCCCCAGGTGGAAGGAGGCGGCGATGCCCATCCGCCGCAACCCGGCCACCAGGAAGAGCGCGTCGTCCACCGGGTCGAGGAACCCCATCGTCAGACGCTGCGCGAACCGCAGCCGCATGACGACGGCACCGGCGTCCCGGCGCCGGGAGCCGCGTCCGGGACGGCGGAGTCTGGGCGTGTGCACGCGCGGCCAGTGGTCGAGGCGGTACGTACCGTCCTCGCCCTTGACGGATTCCACGAACCGGCGCGCGCCGCGCACGAGGTCGACTCGTCACTAAAAGTATCGTCACCTGCACTGACCGTCACCAGGCGCACGGGAGCCCGGCCTCCGGCGGAGAGTGCGCTGCTCACGCTCTTGTGGCGGGGCCCGGACGCGTGTAGGCGCCTTTCCCGAGGCCAGAGCGCCCGCGCGGTCGGAAGGCCCCGCCCCGGCCTGTAGCGTCGGGGGCATGAGTGAGCACTCTGTAGTGGATGTCGGCGACGTACGACTGGCCTATCGGACCTGGGGCGACTCGTACGGGGCGCCGGTCGTGCTCCTGCACGGACTCGGTTCGTCGTCGGCGAGCTGGGAAGAGGCCGGGCAGGCACTCGGCGAGGAATGGCGGGTCTACGCGATCGACCTGCGCGGGCACGGCGAGAGCGACTGGCCCGACGAGTACTCCGTCGAGCTCATGCGGGACGACGTACTGGGCTTCCTCGACGAACTGGAACTGGACCGGGTCGGCGTGGTCGGCCACGGCATGGGCGGTGTTGTCGCCCGCCTGCTGGCGCAGGACAACTCCGACCGCGTGGAGCGGCTCGTCCTTGAGGAGACCCCGCCGCCGTTCCCCGGTTGCATCACGGCGCAGGTGGCACGCCCCGCCGAGCCGCTGGACTACGACTGGCCCGTCGTACCGGCCATCACGGGCCAGCTCGCCGACCCCGATCCGGAGTGGGCGGAGACCCTCGGCGAGATCGTGGCACCGACCATGATCATCACTGGCGGACCCGACAGCTCCATGCCCCAGGACCGGATGCCGGACATGGCCGCGCTCATCCCCGACTGCCGGCTGATCACCATTCCGGCCGGCCATTACGTACACGAGGAGCGCCCCCGCCCGTTCGCGCACGAGGTGACCGAGTTCATGACCAGCTGACGCCGGGCTGATCTTCCAGACGCCCGCGTGGGCCGCCCGGTTCGTGCCGGGGTCGGCGACATGCCGAAGTCCCCCTGCCCCGGCAGCACCACGACTACATCGTCAGCGGTGGTACCAGTCCGTGCTGTCGCTGATGGCGATCGAGACGTACGTCTGATGGATCGCCACCAGCGACGCCACCAGCCTCGGGTCCCAGTCGCCCCGCACGACGCGGTAGTCGCCCGCCAGGCCCCGGAAGGACATCACGGCGCGGCCGGCGCTGTCGCGCCAGACGATGCGGCGCGGGGTCGTGACCGGGTCCTGCGCGATGCCGGTGAAGGCGGCGACGAGCAGAGCGACGTTGACGGGCAGGAACACCGTCCACCACAGCGCCCACCACATCAGCCGGCCCGCCGAGCCGCGCACCGGGGGCACGCCCGCCTGCTCCATGGTCCAGTGGGAACGGCCGATCCGGAAGATCCGCCCGCGCCGCAGCGAGATGCGCCCGATCAGCGTGCCGTCCGGGTCCAGCACCCGGTAGCCGAAGCGCGGGCCGCCGAAACCGAAGCCCGTGCCGTGTTCCGTCGTCACCGAGGCGACGACCTCGCGACACCGGTCGTCACCGAACAGCAGGATCTCCCGGGCGCCGGGGAGGTACGCGTTCGGGCCGCCGGCCGAGGTATTGCGCAGCAGGTACGCCACCGGGCGCGGGCCCTGCGGCGTACCGTCGTCGGCCACGACCATGACCGGAGCGCCGGGCTTGACGTCGATGGACTTGTCGCGGCCGCGCGCGGTGTGGCTGCGGGGGTCGAGCATTCTGTATGTGATCGCCATTCAGGCGGCCCCCTATTTCGTGATCCGGTCCGTTCTGGGGCGTCAGCCTAATAGCGGGCTTCGCGCGCACTCTTGCCGGGCGCCACCACCCGTGACATACAGGTCTGGACCAATGCCTTCGGGAGAGGGGACGGACCGTGCAACGCCCCACCGTTCGCGCCGTGTTGACCCGCTGCGCTGCTCTGCTCGTGCTGACGGTGACGGGTTGTGCCGTGACCGGACCGGACCGCGACACCGAGAGACCCTCCACGCCGGGCGGGGTGACGGCCCAGGCGGGCAGCGCCACGTCGGTCCACGTGATGTGGGACCGGTCGACGGACAACAAAGCGGTCGCCGGCTACGAGGTGTACGAGAAGGGCGCCAAGGTCAGGACCGTGACGGGGACGCGGCACATGGTCGACATCGACCGGCTCACTCCCTCGACCGCCTACACCTTCACCGTCCGCGCCCGCGACGCCGCGGGCAACCTCTCCGCGCCCAGCGGCGCCGCCGCGGTGACGACCCCGGCCCCCACGCCGGACGACCGTACGGCCCCTTCCACGCCCGCGAAGCTGCGGGGGCGCGTCGAGGGGACCGGCGCGGTGAGCCTGTCCTGGGCGCGGGCCGCCGACGACACGGCCGTCACGTCGTACGACATCTACCAGGAGGACACCCGCATCCACAGCGTGCCCGGCGCCACCACCACGGCCCGGGTGTCCGGCCTGCGGCCCGGCACCGTCTACACCTTCACCGTCCGGGCGCGGGACGCCGCCGAGAACTCCTCCGGTGACAGCAACGCCCTAGACCTGACGACCGCTTCAGGGCCCGGTGAAGGGCCTTCCACCGCACCCGCGGACCTGGAGGCGACCGCCGTCAGGAAGGCGGGGGTATGGGGGATCGACCTCAGGTGGACCCCGCCGCGTGCCGGTGGCGGGGGAGAGATACGCGAGCACCAGTTGTTCCTCAACGGCCGGCCGGTCACGACCATCGTGTGGGGCACGACCCCGCCGACGGGTACGGCGACGTACCACTTCACCGTCAGCGAGCCGCCCGGCACGCGCTACAGCATCAAGCTGCGGGCGAAGCTGCCGGACGGGAAGTGGGGCGACTTCTCGGCGCAGCGGACTGTGGTGACGCGCTGAACTCCGCTGCCCGATAACTATCGTTGCCCGGTTACGAGAGGTGCCGGAGGTCCTTGTGCTCGGCCTCCGGGACCTGTTCGCCCGATGAGGGGAGCAGTTGGGGGATGCCGTCGACGATCGGGTAACGGCGGCGCAGGCGCGGGTTGTAGAGGGCGTCCCCCGGCGCGAGGAGCGTGAGGGGGCCCTTGTCGAGAGGGCAGGCGAGGATCTTCAGCAGTGGGTCATCGGGGGTCACGGCTCAACTCCGGAGTGGCGGGTGCGGGTGTCTTCTGGTGGGCGGTGAGGGTCAGGAGGACCACCACCGCGAGGGCGGTGCCGGCGATGCGCAGGGTCAGGCGCAGCGGGTCGTCGGGGAGGGACTCGCCGAAGGCGTACGTACCGACGACCGCGGTGTAGAGGCACGACGTCGTCGTGCAGACGGGCACGATCAGGGACGCCCGGCAGCGTTGCAGTGCGGTCTGGGAGAGGAGCAGGCCGGTCGCTCCCGTGATGAGGAGCAGGTACGGGTACGGGCTCGCCAGGAGCGTGAGCGCCGCCGCGCCGGGGTGCTCCAGAGTGGCCGGCGTGAGGTGCGCGGAGACGCCCTTGATCGCCAGGGAGCTCACTCCGTAGACGAAGCCGACGGCCACTCCGTATTCAACGCCCGCGGTGGGCGGGCGCAGGCGGTGCCGGCGGGCCGCCCGGCGCTCTGTGGCGACGTACAGGCACAGGCCGATCGTGAGGGAGAGAGCGCTGATCAGCAGGACCAGCGGGGCCGGGGAGCTCTGGCCGACGCTGTCCGTGTGGTGGCGCAGGGAGCTGACCACCATGAGCAGCGCGAGGAGGACTGTCGCTGTCGCGTAGCGCTCGCGGGTGGTGGTGCGTTCGCCCAGGTAGAGCTTGGAGAGGAGGAGCAGCAGGACCAGGCCGGAGACGAACAGGGCCTGGGCGGCCGCCATGGGCAGGGTTCGGTAGACGATGAGCTGCGCGGCGAAGCCGCCGGCCAGGGCGAGTGAACCGGCGATCCACAGCGGACTGCCGAGGAGATGGCGCAGGAGACGGGCCGGGCGGCGTACGTTCAGCGCCGGGAGGCCGGCCAGGGCCCGCTTCTCCAGTACAAAGCCCGTGCTGTACAGGACATTGGCCAGCAGCGCGGCCGCCACGCCCCACCACATGGCGCTCAGTCCCCGGCGCGGCGGCGGGCGTGCGCCAGCAGGATCGACGCCGCGGTCGGTGCGGCGGAGCACACCAGGCGGTCCAGGGGGCGCAGGAGGCGGGGGACGCCGTGGAAGGGGGCGCCGGTGATTCTCACGACGTCGAAGCCCGAGGCGGTCAGGAATTCGCGCAGCGCGCGGGCGGTGTAGAGGCGTAGGTGGCCCACGACCTCGGTGCCGGGGCGGCCGTGGATCGCGCGCAGGCTCACCTCGGAGAAGACCGGCTGGGTGCCTGTGAGGAGTAGGGCGCGGTTGTACCAGGCGGCCAGGTTGGGGGTCGACAGCATGAGGTGGCCGCCGGGGGCCAGGACGCGGCGTAACTCGTCCAGCGCGCTGTCGGGGTCCACCAGGTGCTCTATCACCTCGCTGAAGAGGATCGCGTCCGCTGCTCCTGTGGCGAAGGGGAGTCCGTTGTCTGTCAGTTCGCCCCTCACTACGTGCGTGAGGTGCGTGGAGGCTCGGCGCAGTGCGTCCTGGGACCAGTCGACGCCGATGAGGCGGTGGCCGCGAAGGAGCGGTGCGGCGGTGGCCGCGGCTGTTCCGTCGCCGCAGCCGATGTCCAGGACGGTCGCCCCCGGGGTGGGGAGGGCGGCGGCGAGGATGCGGGCCTGACGGAGGGTTCTGGGGGTGCCGGAGGCTACCGGGACATCGGGGTTCTCGTAGAAGTCGCGGAGGGTGGGGGTGGTGGGGGGCTGGGTGTTGGTGTGGGTGGGGGTGGAGGTGTGGGTGGGAGTGGGAGTGGGTGGGGTTGTTGCCGTCATTTCTCGCCTCCGGACGTGGCGTCCAGGTACTCCGCGAAAAGGTCCCGCAGCCGTTCGCCGTCCGTGGCGCCGAGGAGTACGCCCGACCAGCGCAGCGCCAGATGCAGGCGGCCCGCCGTGCTCGCCGTGGTCACCGTGAGGCCGCGGGGCATGCGGGCGGGCGCCGAGAACCACACGGCCGTCGCCCGGCCCGTACCTTCACCGAAGTCCAGGGGGTACGGGACCCGGCCGATGTTGCTGAGGAGGGTGGTCGATGTCCATGGCGCCGCCGTTCGGCGCAGGGTGCGGGTGAATGCTGCTCGGAGTGCGACCGGTAGTACCGGTGCCGTCAGGAGGGCGGCCGCGTGGCCCAGTTGGGGGCGCGGGAGTGCCTTCAGGGCGCGGGTGCGGTCGGCCGTGCGGCGCAGCAGGTCCGGGACGTCGGGGGACCGGGTCAGCTCTTCGGGGGCGTACGGCACCTCCACCAGGCGGGTGCCGTTGCCTATGGGCATGTCCAGGCCGCGGGAGCGGTCGTCCACCGGCATCGTGATCCGCATGGGACGTGGCGGGCTGCCGTGCTCGCGGTTCCAGGCGGCGATCATGCGGGCGGTCGCCACCATCAGCTGGTCGTTGACCGTGTACGGCGCGTCGCGCGGGCGGCTGGGGACGGGGAGTTCGGCTGTCAGGATGCCGTTGGGAGCGGTTGACGTGGGCTTGCCCCGGGCTACGCGTGCCACCGGGGAGAAGCCGGTACGGGGGGTGGGGGTGGGGGTGGGGGTCGGGGTGGGCCGGTTCTTGGTGGGCTGGGGTGCGGGCGGGTGCGCGGGTGCGCGGGTGGGGGCGGCGGTGGTGGGGGAGTTGTCCCGGCCGCCGTAGATCTCGGCGGCGGTGGCCAGGACGCGGAGGCAGGCGGGGCCGTCCAGGGCGGTGTGGTTGACGGTGAGGAGGAGTACGCGGTCTATGACTTCCAGGCGTACGGGTGGGGAGAGGGTGAGCGGGGGTGCGAGGGAGAGGGCGCGGGCCCTGGCCTGGGTGAGGGCGTGGGTGGTGGGGGGTGGGAACGTGACGACTTCGGTGTCGGGGTGCGGGGTCAGTTCCCATTCGTACCGGCGTCGGTACCAGGGGCCGGGGGCCTCCCGCATCAGGATGCGGGGGTGGCGTCGCAGGGCCTCGTTGAAGGCGGTGCGCAGGCGGACGGGGTCGGGGCGGGCGGGCAGGTGGACCTCGATGTGCACCGTCTCGGGCACCCGGGGGTGCAGGCAGTGGCGGGTGACTTCGTCCACGACGGTGAAGGGGACGCGGCGGGGGTGGCTGCTGCTGCCGGGGCGGGCGGGATGGTGAAGCGCGGTCACTTGGCTCTCTCCTCGCCGGGGTGGGCTTCCTGGTCCTGGGTGCCGGGCTCCGGGGGTGCGGTTGCGGGGGCGTTGGGGTCGGTGCCGCGCCGGGGCGTCTCCTCGGGCGTCGAACGTTCGGGTACTGCGTTGGTTCGTTCGCGGTGGTTGCGTTCAACGCCCTGCGGGGAGCGCCCCGGCACGTCCCCTCCTGGCACCGTGGATCGCGAGGCGGTGATGGGCGCGCCCTGGGCCTGCGGGTGGCGCCCCGGCACGTCCCCTCCCGGCACCTCGGATTGCGACGGCGGGGTGTGGCCGCGTGTCGTCACCAGCGCTGCTGTCAGGGCCGTCAGGGCCAGGAACTGGGCTGCGGGGCCGAACGCGCCCTCCGAGGCCGTGGGCGGGGCACCTGGCTGGAGGGCTGCTGTTATGCCCGCCGCTGCCATTGCCAGCAGGGCTACCGGGGGCAGGAGGGTGTGGCGGAAGTGCGCCAGCAGGGCCAGGGCCGGGACCAGCAGGGCCAGCGGGCCCGCCGTGACGGCCAGGGTCAGGGTCAGGGCTGCCAGGCCCAGGACCGGTCCTGGTGGGGGAGGGGTGCGGGTGGGCGTGGTTGTGGTTGCGTTTCGGCGGTAGAGGGTCAGTGCCGTCAGGGTCAGCAGGGCGACTCCTCCGGCTATCAGGCCCGCTTCGTACAGGCGCGCCGGTTTGTACTCCATGCGCACCTCGCCGCCCGCGCCCTCCGGGATCAGCCAGCCCTGCTGCCAGCCGTCCAGGCGGACGGACGGCAGCTTTCGGCCGTTGAGGGTTGCCTGCCAGCCTTCGTTCGCGTTCTCGTAGGTCTGGAGGTACGAGGCTTCGCCCTTGCCCACGGTGAGGCTGCGGCGGTCGCCTGCGGTGTCCCGGATGGTCAGTTCGCGGGACTCCTTCGCGGGGGGCGTGGCCTTGTTCCTGGTCAGGGTGATGTCGGTCAGGGCCAACGGGCCCGCGTCGCCGGCCTCCACGCGGTGGGTGCCGGGGGAGAGGCTTGCTTTGCCGTCGCGCTGAGGGCCCGCGCAGAGTGAGACCTGGATGGGGCGGCGTTCTGTCAGGTCGCTCAGCCTGCCCTTGGCGGTTGTGGCGTGGAGGGTGCCGTCCATGGCGAGGACCGGGCCCTGGCCGCACGGGAGTTGGAAGGTGCGGGTTGGTTCCGGCTGGGGGATCCGGAATTCGTCCAGTGCGGGTACGTACACCTCACTCAGGCCCACGGGAAGCTGCATCTCGGCGTCCGCCACCGGGTTGTGGACCGTGAGGGGGGACGAACGGGTGATCTTGATGTCCAGGCGGTCGGTCCTGATCGGTTCGAAGCGGGCCAGGCCGTTCTCGTCGACCGAGGCCGTCGTCGCTCCGTCGGGGGAGCTGATCTCCACTTGTTCCGGGCGGGTGGACAGGCCGCCGGCTGCCGCGAAGACGATCTCGGATATGGGCTTCTTTCCCGGCCAGCGCAGGTGCAGCGTCGGGTTGGCACCGGCTATCCATGCCGTCGTGAGGTCGCCGTCGACCAGGTTGCGGGGGGTGAGAGACGTGCCCAGGCGGGAGGTCGAGTCCGCAGTGGCCGTCAGTCGGCGGCGCTGGTCGGGGGCGAGGGTGTAGAGGAGTTTGTCCAGTTCGTCGCCCGGTACGGGGAGAGCTGTCGCCTGGAGTGAGTACGTGCCCTCGGTGGCCGTCGAGAACTGGCGGTGCAGGCCCACCTCCGCCGATACCGGCGAGAGGCCGCCCGGGTCGCTGCCCCGGTGGAGGGAGATCACGTCGGGGTCCGCGTCCCGGGGGAGGGACAGGAGCCGGGTGACCTGGACGCCGGGGATGTCGATGCTGGTGAAGCCCGCGCCCATCAGGCCCGGACGGCCCTGCTGGGCGCTGGTGATGGTGAGTTTGAGGTAAGTGGCTTTGCCCGGGGGTGTGTTGATCTGCTGGGGTGAGCCATTGGGGTGCAGGGGGCTCGTCCTGCTGCCGTTGTCCGTCTCCACGCGTACGGCCGTGGGCGCCGCCCTCACTCCGTCGGACGGCAGCGGCGTCACACGGATCTGGGCGGGGAGTGCTGTGGGGGAGGTGAAGGCTATGCGCAGCCATTGGCCTTTCGGCTTTGCCGCGCTGCCTTCCGCCCACGCCGTGTCGGGGTTTCCGTCGAAGGCGTTCACCGGGTCGTACTGCGGCAGATGGAAAAGCCAGTTGCCGCTGCTCGACGCCGTCACCGACTCCGCGCCCCGCAGGACCGCTGTGGTCTGGTGCTTGATGTCGTGGGTGGGGAGGATCTGGCGGGGGGCGCGGCCCGGGTCCTGGAGGCTTTCGGTGTGGTTCTTCTCGGTGGCCGTGTAGGTGTACGACGTATTGGAGTTGACCAGGCCGAAGCGGGTGTCGGCGCGGCGCAGGCCGTCGCTGGTCGCCTGTATCGCCGGGTCTGCCAGGCCCGGGTGGCTGTCGCCGGTGAGTACGGCGGGACGCTTGCGCATCGTGGGGTCGGCGGAGAGACGGAGGAGGGACTCCGGACCGCCGCTGACCCGCGCGGTGTCCGCGACCGGGGCGATGTCTGCTCTGGTGGGGCGCGTGGTGGTGGGGGGCGGCTCGTAGATCTCTATTGCTTTTTGCCTTGGGTAGAGGCCCTCCACCTGTACGGGGGTGTCGTCCGGGATGCGGCCGCCTGTGAGCACCGGGCCGAAGCCGGTGACACGGCGGTAGCCGGACTCCTCCAGCGTGCGCTTCACGGTCTGCGGGGGCACGTAGCCCAGTTGGTCCGGGTCGAGGTCGTTGCGTACGACGACGTAGTGCAGGCCCGCGCGGCTCAAGTAGTCGCTCAGGCCGGGGACTTGTGCTCCGGTGGTGAGTGCTTGTTCCACCGCGTCCATCGCCCGGCGGTTGCCGGGCGTGCCGAACGGCACATAGTCGCGCTGCGCCCAGCGGGATTCGGCGAGCACGTCGAGCGGCTGGTCGATGGGGGAACCCCAGGTGTAGATCCCGTGCGCCGTGGCCGGGACCACGAGGGCGCGGCTGTCGGGCGAGTACTTCTTCAGCCAGTCGGCCGTCGCTTCCCAGTGGGCGGGGAGCTTGTCGAAGGAACCTGGTTGCAGGATGTTTCCGTTGAGGTAAGGGAGGGCGAGCGCGGGGAGGACGAGCAGGGTGGTGAGGAGGGGCGCCAGGCGGCGGGACGGGCGGGTGGCCGCTGCTGTCAGGTGCGTCAGGCCCAGGGCCAGGGCGAGGGCCAGGCCCGGCTGGAACTTGTAGATGTTGCGGAAGGGGACCAGCGGGCCGTTCAGCCAGTCCTGGACGGTGGAATGGAAGGGTCCGCCCAAGGGGCCGCCGTATCCGGCGAGGGTGATCGTCGCGATGGAGAGCGTGGTGAGGAGCAGCCAGCGCCGCTCCGGGATGTCCCGGCGGGCCAGGCCCGCCAGGCCGAGCGCGGCGGCGAAGGCCGAGCCGAGGATGGCGGGGGCCGCCGTGGCGACCGTCCAGCCCGCCGGCAGCCACGCCTCGCCGAAGTTCAGGTACGCCGTCCAGTTGCCCGCGCCGCGCAGCAGCTCCGTGGCGGACATGGTCGCTGTGGTCGTTTCGGACTGTTCTACGTACGGGAGGAAATTCTCGCCGTATATGCCGAGGAGAAGAAGGGGGACCACCCACCAGGCGGTGGCCAGCAGCACCCCTGGCACCCACCACGCGATCAGTGCGCGCCGGCGGGGTGTGGGGGGCCGGCTGAGGAGGTAGAGCGCCACGGGGAGGAGGGCCGCCAGCGTCGAGGCCGCGTTCACGCCGCCCATGCACGGGATCAGGAGCGCGGAGCGGAGTGCGGCGACGCGGGGGGCGGTGTGGGGGTTCGTGAGCGGCAGCAGGACCCAGGGGAGGAGCGCTCCCGGCAGTGCGGCCGCCGACGTCGAGCCGATGACGATCGTGTACGTCGGCCACAGGGCGTACGCCGCCGCTCCCAGGAGGCGGGTCGCGGGCGAGCCGACGCGCAGGCGCTCGGCCAGGCGCAGCGCGCCCCAGAAGGCGGTGGTGACGACGATCGAGAGCCACAGGCGTTCCGCCAGCCAGACCGGCAGGTGCGCCAGGTCGGCCAGTGCGTAGAACGGCAGCATCGGGAACGCGTAACCGATGTACTGGTCGAAGATTCCGCCGAAGCCCGTCCTGCTGTGCCACAGCTCGCCCAGGTCGGAGAGGAACCTGAACGGGTCCAGTGCCACGCCGAGTTTCGTCTCGAACGTCATCCTGCCCGGCGACGCCGCCAGGAAGGCGACGAGGGTCGCCGCCCAGAAGCCCAGCAGCCAGTGGCGTGAGCGCGGTTCCCGGTGCGGGCCGGGGGCGGGTGGTGTCCTGGGAGGTGACTGGAGGGTCGTCGTCATGGACACCGCCGGAGGATGAGTAGGAGATTCCAGGTGGCGAACTCACGCAGCACAGGGATTTTCGGTACGACGGCTGGGAGGAACGGCCAGTAGCGGGCGCGGGCTGTGACCAGCTCGACATCGGTGCGGGAACGTACCTGGCGCAGGGTGGTGCCGACGTGGATGCGGAAGAGGTTCTCGCCCAGGGTGTGCTTGGCCCTGCGGCCGGTGCGGCGTTCGTAGCGGCGGCGGGCCCGTTCCGCCCCCAGGTAGTGCCACGGCGCCCACTCGTGGCCGCCCCACGGGGAGTACCAGTTGGTGAACGCGACGTAGATCAGGCCGCCCGGTGCGGTGACGCGTACCAGCTCACTGACGAAGGTCCGCGGGTCCTCGACGTGCTCCAGGACGTTGGAGGAGAAGCAGATGTCCGCCGCGCCGTCCGCCAGGGGGAGCAGATAGCCGTCGGCGACCACCGTGCCTTCGGGGGCGCGGTCCCGCAGTTCCCGTACGTCCGGTTCGAAGAGGAAGCTGTGCGCGCCGCGCCTGCGGAACTCCTCCGTGAAGTGGCCGCTGCCGCCGCCGATGTCGACGACGGTCCGGTTGGCCAGCGGACCGTACCGCTCCAGTTGGTCGGCCGCGTCACGGGCCAGCAGTGAGTAGCACGCGTCGGGGTCGGACTGCTCGTGCAGGAAGGCCCGGAAGAGGGTGACGGACCTGCGGAGGGAGGGGTCCTTCACCGGTGGTCACCTCCGCCGGTGGGAGAGGGCCGCCTCCGCCGCCACCGCCCGGAACTGGTCCACCGTACTGCTCCACCGGTAGTGCGCGGCCCGCGCGGCGGCCGCGCGGCCCATCGCCTCGCGGCGCTCGGCGCTCAGGGCGAGAGTGCACCAGGCGGCGGCGAACGAACTCTCGCCGCGGGCCAGTACGCCCGTCACACCGTCGGCTATGGAATCCCGCAGTCCCGGTACGTCGAAGCCGATCGCGGGGGTGCCCCGGGTCGCGGCCTCGGTGACCACCAGGCCCCAGCCCTCGACGGCCGAGGGGTGGAGCAGGAGGTGCGCCGCGCAGAGGAGTTCGTGCTTCTCGGCTTCCGAGACGTACCCCTTGAAGATCACGTCTGGGCCGGCCAGGGACTCCAGGCCGCGGCGTTCCGGGCCGTCGCCGATGATCACCAGCTTGCCTCCGGTGACCGGTCTGACCCGTTCCCACAGGCGCAGGAGGAGGTCGATGCGCTTGTACTCGACCAGGCGGCCCATCGCCAGGAAGAGCGGTTCGGGCGAACGCGGTGTGCGCTCCGCCGGCTGTTCGACACCGTTGTGCACGACCCGGATCCGGCCGGGGTCCACTCCTAAGGCCTTCAGCGCGCCGGCCGTGGAGGTCGATACGGCGACCAGCAGGTTCTCGCGCTGCGCCGCCGACAGCGCCCAGTGCTCCAGGCGGCGCCCGAGACCGGCGGCCGGGCCCGGGTAGCGCATCCCCCACAGTTCCGTGTGCACGTGGTTGACCAGGCACAGGGTGGGGCCGCGGTGCCAGAGCGGGGTGAGGTACGGCAGGCCGTTGCAGACCTCGACCAGCAGATCGCAGTCACCGACCTGCCGGGCGAAGGTGTGGCGTGCCTTGATGAAGTGGCCGAGGTCCCCGCCCGCGGAGACGACCCGGTAGTCGCGGTACGCCGCCGGGCCTCCGCACAGCAGTGTCACCTGGTGGCCGAGGGCGGTCAGGCCGTCCGCGAGGCGGTCGACGAGGAGTTCGGAGCCGCCGGCGGCGGGATTGCCGAGGTCGCGGCGGGAGAGGAAGACGATCCGGCGGGGGTGCCGGGAGGTGGGGTGGGGGAGTGTGTGGTGAGTCTCTTGGGGTTTCGCATCGTGCAGGGTGGGGGGCACGTGCTGGGGCATGCGAGCTCCAACTCGTTTCAGGGGTGCGGAACCGGTGGGGGCTGTGCTCGGGTGGGGAGGTCAGTTTTCGGCACGCTGTTCGATGCGGCTACTCACCGCGGTGACAATTTCGGGCCCAGTCCGAGCTGATGTGTCATCACAATGTGATGACGGGCGTGGGCCTTTCCGCCCGCGTACGACGAACACCGCTCCGGCCGCCGCCAGCAGCGCCCCGGCCCCGCCGCCGCCCATCGGCAGTGTCTCGCCCACCAGCTTCAGCCGCTTGCTGTCGGACGAGGCCAGCGCGACCTGCGCGCGCTGCGTCGACGGGGTGAACTCCAGCCGGCGGCTATCCAGAAGGACCACCTTGTCCCGCTTCCCGCCGGGGGAGCGCAGCGTCTTGCGCGGGCCGATCACGGCGTTCACGATGCGGCCCGTGCGCCGGTCGACGACCAGCTCGATGCCGTGGTTCGCGTACCACTCCTCGGCGAGCACCTGGCTGCGCTCCGGCAGGCCGACGAGTCGCCCCGGAACCAGCCGGGTGCCGGTCCTGGCCGGTTCCACGGCGCCGGTGAACCGGTAGCCCTCGTACCCCTGGATCTTGCGCGTACCGGCGAAGCGGAGGCGGACGGTCGAGCCGAGCGTGTTGTCCCACCAGCGATAGGAGCGCTTCTGTACGTCGAAGGGGAACTTGAGGTACGCCTCCCCGTCGAAGGCCGGCTTCTCGCCGCAGCAGTGCACGGGCTCGTTGGTGCGGCGGTCGGTCACCCAGCGCTCCAGCGTCCACTGGAGCGAGTCGTGGGTGTCGGCGGCGGGCAGCGTGGCGTCGGTGTCCACGGACGTCGAGACGTCCCAGACCGCCCTGCCGCTCTTCTCGCTGTCGGCCACATCGCCCCGTATCTGGCGGGTGATCGTGAGTTTTCTGTCGGGGACGGTTCTGATCTCGGTCGTGTCGAAGTAGCTGCCCTTGCCGGTGAAGACCGTGGTGACATCCACGTCGACCGGTGTGCGTTTCGCGCGTGGCTCGACGTACCAGGCCAGCATCGGGGCGAGTACCAGCAGGAAAACGCCGGCGCCGAGGAGGGCCAGCGACAGGGGGGAAGCGGTGCGACGCATACGGGCGACTCCAGTGAGGGCCGGCGGGGGGTGCTCGGCGGATACGTGCACATGCGTATGGGCCGGGAACCGTAGGCGTCCTCTTGACGGACTGTCAATGGAGTGTTGACACTGGGCCATTGCCGGACAGGGCCGGTGGGGGCACCGGTGGGGTCACAGCGTCAGAGAGGCTGACCCGACCATGTCCAGACTCCTTGCAGCAGCGCTGACCACCGTTGTTGCCGCCGCCCTCGCCGTGGGGGCCGCCTTTGTCATCGTGGCACTGCTGAACGCCACCCCGGACCAGCCGAACGTGCCGCTGATCAGCTATGAGTCGGCGACACCCCGGAAGTGACCCCAGCGATCCCGGTGGGAGTACCTCCAGTGGAAACGAC
Organism: Streptomyces sp. ISL-99; assembly: GCF_018614005.1. NCBI lineage: Bacteria > Bacillati > Actinomycetota > Actinomycetes > Kitasatosporales > Streptomycetaceae > Streptomyces > Streptomyces sp. ISL-99. Next base: position 132,160 of record NZ_JAGGPC010000043.1, on the reverse strand, counting down.
CGCAGTGGACGGGGAGCGACGTATGGCCGACTGCTCGGCATGGGAGGACGTGCCCCGCCTGCAGGTACGGCAGTTCACCGACCGGGCCATGCGCGAGGTCCCCTCGCTCGCCCAGGAGATCCTCGACTGCATCTGCCGCGAACACCCCAAGCTGCCGCTGCTCGTCGACGAATCGGGCGAGCTGATCGCCCTCGTCGGCATCCGGCGCGCCCTGGAGGACTTTGTGCAGCACCTGGTGCTGGCGGAGGGGCGCCCGCACGTTCATCTCCAGGTCTTCCAGGAGTTCGGACGCGGCGAGGGGCTGCACGGCCGCTCGCTCGACTCCCTCCAGGCCATGTACCGGCTCGGAGTCCGGCTCGCCTGGCGGCGGTTCGCCGAGATCGGGCAGCAGGTGTCCATCCCGCCGCCCGCCATGTACGAGCTCGCCGAGTCCGGGTTCGCCTTCCTGGACGGTCTGGTGGACCAGACCGTGCGGGGATACGCCGAGGCCGCCGCCCGGCAGGCCGGTGAACGGCTGCGGCTGCAAAGGAAGTTGACGCAGGAACTGATCGCGGAGTACGTCGAGCCCGCCGACCCCGCGCGCACCCGTTCGCTCGCCGAGCACGCCGCCCGGATCGGCTGGGCGCTGCCGGAGCGGGTCGCCGTGGGGGTGCTGCTGCGCCCGGCCCGCGAGTTCGTCGCACCGGCCGTGGGACAGGGCGTACTCCTCGACCTGGAGAGCGAGCAGCCGCTGATGATCGTCCCCGACCCGGCACTGGCGGGACGGCCCGAGCTGCTGCGCCGGTCGATGAAGGGATGGTCGGGGGCGATCGGGCCGGCCGTCGCGCTGACGGAGGCCGCGAAGTCGCTGCGCTGGGCGGCGGCCGCCGTACGTCTCATGGAGCGCGGGCTGCTGCCTTCCGGTCGGCTGCTGCACTGCACCGAGCACACCGAGGCGCTGGTACTGCTGCCGCCCGAGGAACTCATCGGGGACCTGACGCGCCGCTGCCTCGCGCCGCTCGCCGGCTGCGGACCCACACAGGGGCGGCGGCTCGCGGAGACGCTGCTGGCCTGGCTGGAGACGCGCGGCGGGGCGCCGGAGGTGGCGGCCAGGCTCGGCGTACATCCGCAGACCGTGCGCTACCGGATGCGGCAGATACGGGAGCTGTGGGGCGACGAGGTCGACGACCCGGACCGCCGCTTCGAGCTCGAACTGGTGCTGCGGGCCCAGCGGTTGCGGGGCGAGCTGAGCGAGCCCGTCCGGTGACGCGGTACGAGCAGAGCTCCGCCCCCGGTGCTGTGCGTTCACCGGGGGCGGAGCCGTCTGGGTGCTGCTCGGCTGCTGTGCGGGTCAGCCGACCAGCTGGTCGTACGCGGGGAGAGTCAGGAAGTCCGCGTAGTCGGCGTCGAGGGAGACGTGCAGCAGCAGGTCGTGGGCCTGCTGCCACTTGCCGGCCGCGAAGGCCTCCTCGCCGATCTCCGCGCGGATGGCGGCCAGTTCCTCGGCGGCGACCTTGCGGGCCAGCTCCGGGGTCGCCTTCTCGCCATTCTCGAAGACGACGCCCGCGTTGATCCACTGCCAGATCTGCGAGCGGGAGATCTCCGCCGTGGCCGCGTCCTCCATCAGGTTGAAGATCGCGACGGCGCCGAGGCCGCGCAGCCACGCCTCGATGTAGCGGGTGCCGACCTGGACGGCGTTGCGCAGGCCCTCATAGGTGGGCCTGGCGTCGAGCGAGTCGATGGCGATGAGATCGCCGGGCGCCACGGAGACGTCCTCGCGCAGGCGGTCCTTCTGGTTCGGCTTGTCGCCGAGCACCGCGTCGAAGGACGCCATCGCGATCGGGACGAGGTCGGGGTGCGCGACCCAGGAGCCGTCGAAGCCGTCGGCGGCCTCACGGTCCTTGTCGGCCTTGACCTTCTCGAAGGCGACCTTGTTGACCTCGGCGTCGCGGCGGGACGGGATGAACGCCGCCATGCCGCCGATGGCGTGCGCGCCGCGCTTGTGGCACGTACGGACGAGCAGCTCGGTGTAGGCGCGCATGAAGGGCGCCGTCATCGTCACCGCGTTGCGGTCCGGGAGGACGAACTTCGGCCCGCCGTCACGGAAGTTCTTGACGATGGAGAAGAGGTAGTCCCAGCGGCCCGCGTTGAGCCCCGCCGCGTGGTCGCGCAGCTCGTAGAGGATCTCCTCCATCTCGTACGCCGCCGTGATCGTCTCGATCAGGACGGTCGCGCGGACGGAGCCCTGCGGGATCCCGACGTAGTCCTGCGCGAAGACGAAGATCTCGTTCCACAGGCGCGCCTCGAGGTGCGACTCGGTCTTGGGGAGGTAGAAGTACGGGCCCTTGCCGAGCTCGATGAGCCGCTTGGCGTTGTGGAAGAAGTACAGGCCGAAGTCGACCAGGGCACCCGGCACGGGGCGGCCGTCGAACTGGAGGTGGCGCTCGTCGAGGTGCCAGCCGCGCGGCCGCATGACGACGGTCGCCAGCTCCTCGGCCGGCTTCAGGGCGTACGTCTTGCCCGACTTCGGGTCGGTGAAGTCGATGCGGCGCTCGTAGGCGTCGATCAGATTGCGCTGGCCGAGGACGACGTTCTCCCAGGTGGGAGCGGACGCGTCCTCGAAGTCGGCGAGCCAGACCTTCGCGCCCGAGTTCAGGGCGTTGATGGTCATCTTGCGGTCGGTCGGACCGGTGATCTCCACGCGGCGGTCGTTGAGCGCGGCCGGAGCCGGCGCGACCTTCCAGTCGCCCTCACGGATCTGTGCGGTCTCCGGGAGGAAGTCGAGCGTCGACGTGCGGGCGATCTCGGCACGGCGCTCGGCGCGGCGGGCGAGCAGCTCGTCACGGCGGGGCGTGAACAGCCGGTGCAGCTCGGCCACGAAGGCGAGAGCCGCGTCGGTCAGGACCTCTTCCTGCCTGGGCAGGGGCTCGGCATCGACGATGGCCAGCGGGGACGGCGCTGGTGCGGACATGAGCTGTCACTCCTTAGGCGGGCGGCGCCTTACGGCCGCCGGGTCGCCTGCGAACGGCACAGCGTGCCATGGCTCCGAGGTACGGTCGCGGGCGCCGCCGTGTGGTGCAGGGCGCTTCTGACTTGTGGATAGTAGTTTCCTCATGGTGGAAGTTCAACGGTCTGTTGACATCGAGATTCTCTGAGTCGACAGAAACTGTCGCTCAGTGCCACCTCGGTCACTCCAAGTGGAACAGGTCCTCCGGCGTGTCGATGTCGTACGCCTCGGCCACGTCCCCGCACTCGACGAGCGTGACGGCGCTCTCGTGCTCCTTCAGATAGGCGCGTGCCCCCCGGTCGCCCGTCGCAGTCCTCACGATGTCCGCCCACCGCTCGGCGCCGAAGAGCACCGGATGCCCGCGCTTTCCCTCGTACGCCGCCGCCACGAGGCTCGAAGGCGAGCGGTACGCCGCCACCACCCGGCCCACCGCCACCGGGCCGATCCCCGGCTGATCGACCAGCGAGACGAGCGCGGCCGAAGCGCCCGTACCGGCCAGGGACGCCAGGCCGGCCCGCAGCGACGAACCCATCCCCTCGTCCCACTGCGGGTTGTCGACCAGCACGCATCCGCTCAGGTCGGCGCGCTCGCGCACCTCGGCGGCCGAAGCGCCCAGCACCACGTGCACCGGGCCGCAGCCGCCCTCGCACAGCACCCGTACCGCGTGCTCGACCAGCGGCCGCCCCCGGTACTCCAGCAACGCCTTCGGCCGCCCGCCGAGCCGCCGCCCGGCGCCGCCCGCGAGCAGAAGCCCCGCGATGCCCGCGGCGCCGTCGTCTCTTGTATGTGCCATGGGCTCTGCATACCTCATGGGGACCGGCACCGACGGTCCGTCTCCTTGGACAGGGTGCCGTTCGATAGCGGAGTACTGCGGATACCGGCTGGCCGCCAGGCTCGGCGCGGGCGGCATGGGCAAGGTCTACCTTTCGTACACACCGGGCGGACGGCCCGTCGCGATCAAGGTGATCCGGCCCGAATTCGGCGAGGACCCCGAGTTCCGCCGCAGGTTCGCCCAGGAAGTGCAGTCCGCGCAGCGCGTGCAGGGGCTGTTCACCGCGCCCGTCATCGACGCCGACACGAACGGCACGCGGCCGTGGCTGGCCACCGCCTACGCCCCCACCCAGGTGCCGGCGCACACCCCGGCGTACCCCGGACACCCCCAGCCGCCGGCGCCCCGACCCCCGAAGCGCGGGGGCCAGGGCCTGCTCGTGGCCCTTGCCGCCGTGCTGGTCTTCGGCATCGCGGGGGGGCATGGCGTACGCCCTGCTCACGGACGACGAGAAGCAGACGGCCGGCGGGGGCGAGGCCCCTCAGAACGCGGACCCCAAGGACACCGACCCGAAGGACGCCGACCCGAAGCCGGAGGTCAAACCCGACCCTGAGCCCGCCGACTACAAGGGCATCAACCTCACCGCCGGATACCACCTGACGCTGGGGGACGACGAGGTCCGGCCCCAGGTGGGCGAGGACGGTTCGTACGAACTGTCCTACGACACCGGCGGCTACCTCGACGCGGAGGCCGAGGGCGGAACGCTGGTGCTGCTCGATCCGGGCCAGCAGAGGTCGCTCGCCGCCTGCCGCGCGGACACCCGGTTCACCGAAACCGTCTATGTGAACAAACTCTCCAAGGGCCGGCAGGTCTGCGTCACCACCGGCACGGGACACATGGGCCTCGTCACGGTCCAGGGCTTCTCGGCCGAGGACTCGCCCAGTACGTACATGACGCTCGACGTGACGGTCTGGCGCAACGCCGTCAACTCCGGCTCGGAGAGCTGAGCCGGGGCCAAGTGGCGGACAGCCCTCCGATTGGCGTTAACTGACCCCGGCTCCTGTGTACGGCGTCCGACCAACGGCGTGCGGGGCTTCATCACTGGCAGGACCTGCACGTGGCCGTGCGAGGGGGAGAGACCTTGTTGAGAAGTGTGGAACAGAGGTGCGTGACCGGTGACGGCGACGACCCGCGAGTGACGGAGCTGCGTGCTGCCGTCTCGCGGCTGCGCCGTGAACTCGCCGCACATCCCGCCGAACTGCCCGACCGGGGGGTCGCGGAGGACGAACTGGCGTCGCTGCACGCCATGGCGCTCGGCGGCGCACCCGAGATCATGCGGCTGCGGCGTTCGCTGCTGCTGGTCGCGGGTTCGGTCGGCTCGGTCAGCGCGCTGGCGGAAGCGCTGACACAGGTGCGCAAGGCGGTCGAGCTCTTCGGACGCGGCGCCTGACGGCGTGCGACGGTCACCGCCGGATGAGCCGGCGGGCCGTCGCCGCCGCCACCGCGGAGGTACGCGAGTCCACGCCCAACTTGGCGTAGATGTGCACCAGATGGGTCTTGACCGTCGCCTGGCTGAGGAAGAGCTGCTTGCTGATCTGCTGGTTCGACAGACCGTCTCCGACCAGCTGGAGCACCTCCAGTTCGCGCCGGGTCAGTGCCTGGGCGGGCGTCCGCATCCGGTCCATCAGCCGGTGCGCGACGGCCGGCGCCAGCGCGGACTGCCCGGCCGCGGCCGTGCGTACGGCGCCCGACAGCTCCTCCGGCGGCGCGTCCTTGAGCAGATAGCCGCTCGCGCCCGCCTCCACCGCCGCCAGGATGTCGGCGTCCGTGTCGTACGTCGTCAGGACGAGGACCCTGGGTGACCCGGGCCGCGCGGTGATCGCCGCGGTGGCTTCGCAGCCGTGCATCCTGCCCGGCCCGAACTGCAGGTCCATCAGTACGACGTCGAAGTCGTCCGCCGCCGCGAGCTCCACCGCCCGTTCGGCCGTCGCCGCCTCCGCGACGACGACGAAGTCCTCCTCGGTGTCGAGTACGGCGCGCAGACCCGCCCGTACGACGGGATGGTCGTCGGCCAGCAGCAGGCGGACGGGGGCGCCGGGGCGGGTCACGCGGGGTCTTTGGGGTCTGCGGACGGCAGGGGCAGGGTGATCGCCACGGCCGTGCCCTGTCCGGGCGCGGACTCGACGCTCAGCGTGCCGCCGAGCGAGCGCGCCCGCGAGCGCATCGCGGGCAGACCGAAACCGCCGCCCTTGCGCAGGTCGGGGGCCGAGGGGTCGAAACCCTCGCCGTCGTCCACGACGTCCAGCGCCACCGAGGTCTCCATGAAACTGAGGGTGATCTCGGCGCGTGCCGCACGCGCGTGCCGCACCGTGTTGGCGAGCGCGGACTGGGCGACGCGCAGCAGGGCCACTTCGTACGGAGTGGGCAACTGCACCGGCGTACCGCTCACACCGAACTGCACAGCGGGTGCCGGGGTCGCCGCGCACAACCGCTCCAGTGCGGCGGCCAGCGAGCCGTGCTCCAGGCCGGGCGGGGTCAGCGCCTGTACGAAACGGCGTGCCTCGGCGAGATTGTCCTGCGCCGCCTCCCGCGCCTGCCGGACATGGGCGGCGGCCGGAGCGCCGACGGGCAGCATCCGTTCGGCGGCGCGCAGGAGGAGCTGGATGCTGGACAGGCCCTGGGCGAGCGTGTCGTGGATCTCGCGGGCCAGCCGCTCGCGCTCGGCCAGCGTCCCGGCCGTGCGTTCGGCGGCGGCGAGGTCCTCACGGGCCGCGAGCAGCTCGTCGATGAGTTCGCGGCGCCGCTCGCTCTCCCGGTACAGCGCCTGATAGCCGAGGACCGTCGCGACGGCGACGGCGGCGCCGAGCAGCGGCCCGAGGAACGAGCCCGGCGTCACCGGCGGCCCGTGCAGGACGAAGCCGGCGATGGCGGCGGCCGCCGTCGCGGCGACCGCGGGCAGGCCCCATCGCATCGGCAACAGATGCAGCTGGAGGAAGTAGAGGGGGAACGCCGCCCACAGCCCGTCGCGGGACAGGCCCAGAAGTATCAGCCAGGCGAGGCCCAGGGCGGCGAGCCAGACGGCGGCGGCCCTGGGCGAGCGGTCGACGGCCGGGCTCAGGGCCCCGACGGTGTAGACGACGGCCATCGTGAGGGCCGAGAGCACCACGGCGGTCGCGTGCGGGGCGTCGTCGGCCACGGCCTTCACGGCGGCGAGCGCGATCAGCCCGCCGAGCAGCGCGTGCAGGCACAGACGCAGTGCGCGCAGCACGGGAGTGAGGGGACGTGAGGGGGGAGACGAAGCGTGAAGGGGCGAACCGGGCAGGGAGGAGCGGGGAAGGGAGGGGGTGAGGTCCATGGCGTTGCCAGCGTAGGGCTCCGGCGCCGTTGCCCGGTCAATCAAAAGATTGATGTCGCGCCGATCCGTGGCGCGATGTTTTCGCGCGCCCCCGGGGCCAGGCTGGAATTATGTTTGTCGCATGGAGAGACCTCCGGTTCGCCAAGGGCCGGTTCGCGCTCATGGGCACGGTCGTGGTGCTGATCACGCTGCTCGTCGGGCTGCTGTCCGGCCTCACCGCCGGACTGGCCAGGGACAACACCTCGGCCATCACCTCGCTGCCCGCCGACCGGCTGGCCTTCGACCGGCCGCCCGAGGGGCAGGAGGTGTCGTTCACGAATTCCGTGGTCACCGAGAGCGCCTGGCGGGAGTGGGCCCGCCGGCCCGGCATCACCGCCGCCGAGCCGCTGGGCATCCGTACGACCAACGCGCGGTCGGGGGACAGGACGGCCGCCGTGTCGGTGTTCGGCGTCGAGCCCGGTTCGGGGCCGGCGCCGGCCGTCGAGAGCTTCCGGTCCGGGCGGGCCGTGCTGTCCGTGCGGGCGGCCGGGGACCTGGGCGCGGGGCCCGGCGACAAGGTCATGATCGGCGGCGTGGAGGAGACCGTCGCCGCCGTCGAAGGGGAGGACTCGTACAGCCACACGCCGGTGGTGTGGACGTCGCTCGACGACTGGCAGCGGCTCGCCGCCGTCGGCCCCGGTAAGGAGCGGCAGGCCACCGTGGTCGCCCTGACCACCGGCGAAGGCGCGGACCTCGCGGCGGGCGACGAGGCGGCGGGCACCGAGGTCCGCACCATCGACGGCTCGCTGAGCGCCCTCGCCGCCTACGAGGCGGAGAACGGCTCGCTCCAGCTGATGCGCGGCTTCCTCTTCGTCATCTCGGCGCTCGTCGTCGGTGCCTTCTTCACCGTCTGGACGATCCAGCGCAGCGGTGACATCGCGGTCCTCAAGGCGCTGGGGGCCTCCACGCCGTACCTGCTGCGCGACGCGCTCGGCCAGGCCGCCCTGATGCTCTGCGCCGGTACGTTCCTGGGCACCGCACTCGCCACACTGATCGGCGGAGTCGTCGCCGGGGCGGTCCCGTTCGTACTCGCACCGGCGACGCTGCTCGTCCCCGCCGTCGTCATGGTCGCCCTCGGGATGGCCGGCGCCGCACTCTCCGTCCGGCGTATCACCGCCGTCGATCCCCTCGTCGCCCTCGGGAGCGCCCGATGACCCTGTCCCTCACCGACGTGACCCTCACCTACCCCGACGGCGACTCCCGCCTGACCGCTCTCGACGGCATCGCTCTCCAGGTCGCCGCGGGCACGCTCACCGCCGTCGTCGGACCGTCCGGCTCCGGCAAGTCCAGCCTGCTGGCGGTCGCGGCGACGCTCGTCTCACCGGACCGGGGAAGGGTCGTCGTCGACGGTACGGACACGGGCCCCCTGAGCCGGGCCGCCAGAGCGGAACTGCGGCGGACGCGCATCGGCATCGTCTTCCAGCAGCCGAACCTGCTGCCGTCCCTCACCGCCACCGAGCAGCTCCAGGTGATGGCCCACCTGTCGGGACGCCCGCCGCTTCAGGCACGTGACCGGGCGGGGGAGTTGCTGGACGCGGTGGGACTCGCGGACCAGTCCGGCCGCCGCCCGCACCAGCTCTCCGTCGGTCAGCGCCAGCGGGTGAACATCGCCCGCGCGCTGATGAACGAGCCGGCCGTCCTGCTGGTCGACGAGCCGACCAGCGCCCTCGACCACGAGCGGGGCGCGGCCGTACTCGACCTGCTGGTCACGCTGACGCGCGAGCGCGGCACGGCGACGGTCCTGGTCACCCACGACCGCGCGCACCTGGAGCGGATGGACGCCGTGATGACGATGGCGGACGGCCGCCTCTCGGCCGCCGCCCCACCGATCTGACCCGGAGCTGCGCGCTCGCTCAGCTCTGCGTGCCGTTGTTGGTGAGCACGACCGACAGGTCCTGGGCGACTTCCTGGAGTATCGGGACGATCTTCTCGGTCGCCGCCTCCGTCACGCGGCCCGCCGGCCCGGAGATGGAGATGGCCGCGGCGGTCGGGGAGTTGGGCACCGGGACCGCCAGGCAGCGGACGCCGATCTCCTGCTCGCCGTCGTCCACGGCGTAACCGGCCCTGCGGACCTGCTCCAGGGCGTCCAGGAAGCCCTCGGGCGTGGTGATCGTCTTCTCGGTGGCGGTCGGCATGCCGGTACGGGCGAGCAGTGCGCGCACCTCCTCCGGCGGGGTGTGCGCGAGCAGCGCCTTGCCGACGCCCGTGGAGTGCGGAAGGACCCGGCGGCCGACCTCGGTGAACATCCGCATCGAGTGCTTCGAGGGCACCTGGGCGACGTACACGATCTCGTCGCCGTCGAGCAGCGCCATGTTCGCGGTCTCGCCGGTCTCCTCGACCAGGCGCGCGAGGTACGGGCGGGCCCAGGTGCCGAGCAGGCGGGACGCGCTCTCGCCGAGGCGGATCAGGCGCGGGCCGAGCGAGTAGCGGCGGTTCGTCTGCTGGCGTACGTAACCGCAGGCGACCAGGGTGCGCATCAGGCGGTGGATCGTCGGCAGCGGCAGACCGCTGCTGGCCGAGAGCTCGCTGAGGCCGACCTCGCCGCCCGCGTCGGCCATCCGCTCCAGCAGGTCGAAGGCGCGCTCAAGGGACTGCACACCACCGGTGGGCGCAGCGGTTTTGGAAGCGTCGGTGGTGGCGTTGGACGACGGCACGTCAACGGTCCTTTCGAGGCGGATGGGCAAGGCAGCAGCCTACCCGCCGCGTGCGCGGAGCACACGGCCTGCGTCAGGACGTCTCCGCCGGTCAGAGGGGTGTTTGTCCCTGTGTCGGCGGTCACTCCCGAGGCGACCCTGCCCTGCCCCTGTGCATTGCGACGTTCTACTGGATGAAATTCTACTTCCACTTTGTGGAAACATCTAAGGAGCTCCGGTCCTGGAGATGCGCAGGCCGTCCAGGTGGGGGAGGGTCTTGACGGGCCGGACCCCGAAGTGAAGACTCCTTCAACAGTTCGTTGAATTTCTCTGTACGGAAGTGAGGGACAGGGTGCCCGACGTGGACCTGGTACTGCGCTCGACGCGCGTCGTCACCCCCGAGGGGACGCGCGCCGCATCGGTGACCGTCGCCGACGGGAAGATCACGGCTGTGCTGCCGTACGACGCCGAGGTGCCGGCCGGAGCCCGGCTGGAGGACTTCGCGGACGACGTCCTGCTCCCCGGCCTCGTCGACACCCATGTCCACGTGAACGACCCCGGCCGCACCGAGTGGGAGGGCTTCTGGACCGCCACCCGCGCGGCCGCGGCCGGCGGCATCACCACGCTCCTCGACATGCCGCTGAACTCCCTCCCGCCCACCACCACGGTCGACAACCTGCGCACCAAGCAGGACGTGGCCCGCAGCAAGGCGCACATCGACGTCGGCTTCTGGGGCGGCGCCATCCCGTCCAACGTGAAGGACCTGCGGCCGCTGTACGACGCCGGCGTGTTCGGCTTCAAGTGCTTCCTGTCGCCGTCGGGCGTGGAGGAGTTCCCCCAGCTCGACCAGGAGCAGCTCGCCCGGTCGATGGCCGAGATCTCCGGCTTCGGCGGTCAGCTGATCGTGCACGCCGAGGACCCGCACCACCTGGAGGCGGCCCCGCAGAAGAGCGGTCCGGCGTACGCCGACTTCCTCGCCTCGCGGCCGCGCGACGCCGAGAACACCGCCATCGAGAGCCTGATCGCGCACGCCAAGCGCCTCGGCGCCCGCGTCCACGTGCTGCACCTGTCGTCCTCGGACGCGCTGCCGCTCATCGCCGCGGCCAAGCGTGAGGGCGTACGCGTTACCGTCGAGTCCTGCCCGCACTTCCTCACCCTCACGGCCGAGGAAGTCCCGGACGGGGCGACGGAGTTCAAGTGCTGCCCGCCGATCCGCGAGGCCGAGAACCAGGACGCGCTGTGGGAAGGGCTCGCGGACGGGACGATCGACTGCATCGTCTCCGACCACTCCCCGTGCACCACGGACCTCAAGACCCCCGACTTCGCCTCCGCGTGGGGCGGCATCTCCTCGCTCCAGCTCGGCCTCCCGGCGATCTGGACCGAGGCCCGGCGCCGGGGCCACTCGCTGGAGGACGTCGTCCGCTGGATGTCCGCCGCACCCGCCGAGCTCGCCGGCCTGACGCAGAAGGGCGCCATCGAGCCGGGCCGCGACGCCGACTTCGCGGTCCTCGCCCCCGACGAGAGCTTCACCGTCGACCCGGCGGAGCTGCACCACCGCAACCAGGTGACGGCGTACGCGGGCAAGACCCTGCAGGGCGTCGTCAAGTCGACGTGGCTGCGCGGCGTACGTATCGCCGACAACGGCACCCTGGCCGAGCCGACCGGCCGGCTGCTCGAAAGGAACAACTGACGTGTCTGAGCTGGCGACCCCCTCCTTCACCGGTGACGCGAACCCGTACGGCGGCGGCGACCCGTACGCCGACTACCGCACCGCCGACTTCCCCTTCACGCACTTCGCGGACCTCGCCGACCGGCGGCTCGGCGCGGGCGTGATCGCCGCCAACGACGAGTTCTTCGCCGAGCGCGAGAACATGCTGCGGCCCGGGGCGGCGGAGTTCGACCCGGAGCACTTCGGGCACAAGGGCAAGATCATGGACGGCTGGGAGACCCGCCGCCGCCGTGGCGTCAGCGCCCAGCAGCCCCACCCGACGGACGAGGACCACGACTGGGCTCTCGTACGCCTCGGGGCACCCGGCGTCGTACGCGGAATCGTCATCGACACCGCCCACTTCCGCGGCAACTACCCGCAGGCGGTATCGGTCGAGGCGGCGTCGGTACCGGGGTCGCCCTCGCCCGACGACCTCCTCTCCGGCGACGTCAAGTGGGTAACTCTCGTACCCCGTACGGCAGTCGGCGGCCACGCGGCCAACGGCTTCGCCGTCGACGTCGAGCAGCGCTTCACGCACCTGCGGATCAACCAGCACCCCGACGGCGGCATCGCCCGCCTGCGTGTCTACGGCGAGGTCGCACCCGACCCGGCCTGGCTGGCCACGCTCGGTACGTTCGACCTCGTCGCCCTGGAGAACGGCGGCCGCGTCGAGGACGCCTCCGACCGCTTCTACTCCCCGGCCACCAACACCATCCAGCCGGGCCGCTCGCACAAGATGGACGACGGCTGGGAGACGCGCCGCCGCCGCGACAAGGGCAACGACTGGATCCACTACCACCTCGTGGAGCAGTCGGAGATCCGCGCGGTCGAGATCGACACGGCATACCTGAAGGGCAACTCGGCGGGCTGGGCGGCGCTTTCCGTGCGCGACGGCGCCGAGGGCACCTGGACCGAGATCCTGCCCCGGACCCGGCTCCAGCCCGACACGAACCACCGCTTCGTGCTGGACGCGGTCCCGGCGGCCACCGAGGTCCGGATGGACATCTTCCCGGACGGCGGCATCTCCCGCCTGCGTCTCTTCGGCTCCCTGACGGAGGCGGGGGCGTCGCGCCTGGCGGCCCGCCACCAGGAGCTGGGCGGCTGACGCCACCGCGGCACCCCTGACACGGAGTGCGCCGGGACGCGACGGCCCCGGCGCACTCCGTCCATCTCCCGTCCGTCTTCCCGTCCGTGTGCCCCGGCGTTACGCGGCGTGGCCGCCGTCGACCAGTACCTCCGAACCCGTCATGTACGCCGCCTCCTCGCTAGCCAGGAACGCGACCAGCGACGCGACTTCGTCCGGAGTGCCGAAGCGGCCGAGGGCCGTCATCTCGCTCTGCGCCGCCGCGTACGGGCCGTCCGCCGGGTTCATGTCCGTGCCGACCGGACCCGGCTGGACGAGGTTGGCCGTGATGTCCCGGCCGCCCAGCTCCCGCGCCAGGGCCTTCGTCAGGCCGGTCAGCGCGGCCTTGCTCGTCGCGTACAGCGTCCCGCCGGGGCCCGGCACGCGCTCGGTCATGCAGCTGCCCATCGAGATGATCCTGCCCCCGCGTTCCATCCTGGCGGCCGCGGCCTGCGAGGCCAGGAAGACCGCCCGTACGTTGACGGTCAGCACCTGGTCGACCTCCGCGAGCGCCAGGGTGCCGATCGGGCCGAGTATGCCGACGCCGGCGTTGTTGACCAGGATGTCGAGCCGGCCGAGCTCGTCGGCGGCCCGGCCCACGACGGCGGTGACCGCCGCCGGGTCCGCCGCGTCGGCCCGCAGCGCGATGCCGCGCCGGCCGGCCGCCTCGATCTTCTGGACGACGTCGTGGGCGGCCTTCTCGTCCCGTACGTACGTGATGGCCACATCCGCGCCGTCCCGGGCGAGCCGGAGCGCGATCGCCGCGCCCATGCCCCGGCTGCCGCCGGTGACCAGAGCCGTCCTGCCGTTCAGTGAAGCCATGTCGGCTGCCTCTTCCGTAGGTCCGCAATAGTGGTTGCGGATTCAAGGAAACAGGCGGCGGCGAGGTGGCGCTGGCGGCAAACGGACGCCGTGCCCGAGCCGGCCGATGAGTTCCGTGGAAGCGTGGAGTCAGAGCTGGTGACACCTGACGAAGAAGGGCTTCGGACCATGAAGATCACGCTCACCACATTCCTCACGCTCGACGGTGTGATGCAGGCTCCGGGCGGCCCTGACGAGGACACCAGCGGCGGGTTCGAACAGGGCGGCTGGGTGGTTCCCTTCGCCGACGAAGGCATGGGCCGGTTCATCGACGGCGTGTTCGGCCGCGTCGACGCGTTCCTGCTCGGCCGGCGTACGTACGAGATCTTCGCGGCCTACTGGCCGAAGGTCACCGACGAGAACGACCCGGTCGCCGGCCCCCTCAACACGCTCCCCAAGTACGTCGCTTCCACGACCCTGGACAAGGCCGACTGGAACAACTCCACCATCATCTCCGGCGATGTCGCGCAAGAGGTCGCACGGCTGAAGCAGGAGCCCGGCCGGGAACTCCAGATCCACGGCAGCGGCACGCTCGCCCGGTCCCTGATGAAGCACGACCTCATCGACGAGTACAACCTGCTGACCTTCCCCGTCGTACTCGGTGCGGGGCAGCGGCTGTTCGCGGAGGGCGGTCTGCCGACCTCGTTCGAGCTGACCGACAGCAGCACCACCGAGTCGGGCATCGCCATCCACACCTACCGGCCGGCGGGGAGGCCGTCGTACGGCACTTTCGACCTCGACCAGTGAGGGCCGCCCCTCCGGCGTTCAGCAGGAAGGGGTGGGCAGGGGAACAGCGCCGCAGGCGCCTACACCCGCCGGAAGCGGTCCGCGGAGGCCATCAGGGCTATGCCGGCGACCGCCAGCACGATGTTCGTGTAGATCGCGTGGCCCCGCAGGAACGGCAGCAGCTGCAAGAAGCCGAAGAACTTGGGCATCCAGCCGGTCACCTCATGGATCAGACCGGACCCGCCCGACACGAACAGCACGAAGCCGGCCACTTCAAGAATCTTCTTCATGCGCCGATCGTGGCGTGGCGGGCCGCCCCGCCGCGTCCGCCGTCCGGATCGGCCGGTGTGCCGAAAGTCTTGGACTCCGCGACTTTGGTCGCTGAAACCCGTCGCGGTGCTCCGGCCCCGCCCCCGCGTGCGTAGTTTTGTCGACATGACCGATCAGGAGTACCGCTGGCTGCAGCCCTCGGCGATGGCCGACCCCGACCCCGATACCGACCCCGGTCGGCCGGGTGACCGGACCGGCGGACGTCCGCGCCGTACTCCCCGTGACTGGTTCGTCGACATCGTCATGTTCGTCTTCGCCGCGCTGGTCGGGCTCGGCGCGGCCGATGTCGCCGACAGCGTCGGCAACCCGGAGTACGTCGTCGTCCTGGACCAACTGGCGGGCGCGGCCGCCTGCTGCGCGCTCTGGCTGCGGCGCCGCTGGCCCGTGGGTCTCGCCGTCACCCTGGTCGTCGTCTCCGTCATCGCGCCCGTCGCGTCCGGCGCCATGGTCGTCGCCCTGTTCACCCTCACCGTGCACCGGCCGTTCAAGACGGTCGCGGCCGTCGGCTCCGCCGCCATCGCGGCCGGCCTGGTCCAGGCGGTGCTGCGCCCCGACCCCAGCGTCTCCTTCCGGGCCGCGGCGGTCGCGACCGTGGTCATCGTGCTGCTGATCGTCGGGTGGGGCATGTTCGTACGCTCCCGCCGGCAGCTCGTCGTATCGCTGCGCGACCGGGCCCGCCGCGCCGAGGCCGAGGCCGCGCTCCGCGCCGAGCAGGCGCAGCGCATGGCCCGCGAGGCCATCGCGCGCGAGATGCACGACGTCCTCGCGCACCGGCTCACCCTGCTCAGCGTCCACGCCGGCGCCCTCGAATTCCGCCCCGACGCCCCGCCCGCCGAGGTCGCCCGCGCCGCCGGAGTGATCCGCGACAGCGCGCACGAGGCGCTCAACGACCTGCGCGAGGTCATCGGCGTACTGCGCGGCCCCGCCGCCGGCGACGGACCCGCCACCGGCGACGAACACCGGCCGCAGCCGACCCTCGACACCCTCGACGCCCTCGTCGCCGAGTCGCGCGAGGCCGGCATGAAGGTCGCCCTCGACCACCGCGTCGCCCGGCCGCAGGAGGTGCCCGCCGCCATCGGCCGCAACGTCTACCGCATCGCCCAGGAGGGCCTGACCAACGCCCGCAAACACGCACCCGGCGCCGAAGTCACCGTGACGCTGACCGGCGCACCGGGCGACGGCCTCACCGTCGAGGTGCGCAATCCGGCCCCCGAGGGCGACGCCCCGCCCGTTCCCGGATCGGGCCAGGGCCTCATCGGCCTGACCGAACGGGCCACGCTCGCCGGCGGCCGTCTCGATCACGGACCGACGCCCGACGGCGGGTTCAAGGTCGGCGCCTGGCTACCGTGGGCCGCATGACCATCAGGCTGCTCATCGTCGACGACGACCCGCTCGTACGGGCCGGGCTCACCTTCATGCTCGGCGGGGCCGACGGCATCGACATCGTGGGGGAGGCGGCGAACGGCTCCGAGGCCGCCGCCATGACTGACCTGCACCACCCCGACGTGGTCCTCATGGACATCCGGATGCCCGTCATGGACGGCCTCGCGGCGACCGAGGTACTGCGCCGCCGCCCCGACGCCCCCGAGGTCGTCGTCCTCACCACGTTCCACGCGGACGAGCAGGTGCTGCGCGCGCTGCGGGCCGGTGCCGCCGGGTTCGTACTCAAGGACACCCCGCCCGCGCAGATCGTCGATTCGGTACGGCGGGTGGCGGCGGGCGATCCGGTGCTCTCGCCGGCGGTCACGCGCCGGCTGATGACCCATGCCGCCGAGGTCTCCGCCGACCCCCGCCGGCACACGGCGACCCGGCGCATCGGCCAACTCGCCGAACGCGAGCGGGAGGTGGCGGTCGCCGTCGGCCGGGGACAGTCCAACGCGGAGATCGCGGCGGCGCTCTACATGAGCGTGCCGACCGTAAAGACCCATGTGTCGCGCGTGCTGGCCAAGCTGGGCCTCAACAACCGTGTCCAGATCGCGCTGTTGGTGCACGACGCCGGCCTCCTCGACGAGGAACCGACGTAGGCTGACCGGGCAGTGGCCAGGGGGCAGCGGAGAGGTGGGGGAGTATGACAGTCGTCGATCTGAGCGATCACGCCGAGGAGTTCGCGGCGGATCCGTATCCGTACTACGCGAAACTGCGCGAGGCCGGTCCCGCCCACCTGATCCGGACGGCCGACGTCGAGCGGGTGTGGCTGATAGTCGGCCACGACGAGGCGCGGCGGGCGCTCGCCGACCCGCGCCTCAGCAAGGACTGGCGGACCTCGGGTCTGTACGAGGTGACCGCCAACCCGATCAACGCCAACATGCTGGAGACCGACCCGCCCCACCACACAAGGCTGCGCAAGCTCGTCGCCAGGGAGTTCACCTCCCGCCGGATCGAGGCGCTGCGGCCACAGATCCAGCGCGTCACGGACGAGCTGCTGGATGCGATGACCGCCGGAAGCAGCCGTACGGCGGACCTTGTCGAGGCGCTCGCCTTCCCGCTCCCCATGACCGTCATCTGCGAGCTCCTCGGCGTACCGGACCTGGACCGGGCCTCTTTCCGGGGCTGGTCCAACGAGATCGTCGCGCCGACCGGAGCCGACGCGGAAGGTGAGGCCGTACGGGCCATGGGGGCCTATCTCGCCGAACTTGTCGAGGACAAGCGCGCGTCCGCGCCCGGCGACGACCTGCTGAGTGCGCTGATCCGGACCCAGGCCGAGGACGGGGACCGGCTCGCCCCCGACGAGCTCATCGGCATGGCTTTCCTGCTGCTCATCGCGGGCCACGAGACCACCGTCAACCTGATCTCCAACGGGGTACGGGCCCTTCTCGCCCACCCTGATCAATTGGCGTCTCTGCGCGCCGACTTCGGTTTGATCGACAGTGCCGTCGAAGAGATGCTGCGCTATGACGGCCCCGTGGAGAACGCCACCTTCCGTTTCACCCGCGAGCCCTTCGAGGTCGGCGACGTCGTCATTCCGGCCGGCGAGCCGGTCCTGGTCTCGCTCGCGGCCGGTGACCGGGACGCCGCCCGTTTCCCGGATCCGGACCGCTTCGACATCACGCGTACAGCGGTTGCGGGCAAGGGGCCGGGGCATCTCGCCTTCGGCCACGGCCTGCATTTCTGCCTCGGTGCGCCGCTGGCCCGCATGGAGGGCCGCATCGCCGTCCGTACGCTTCTCGAACGCTGCCCCGATCTGACGCCCGACCCCGACGGCGGGCCGCCGGAATGGCTGCCCGGGCTGCTGATGCGCGGCGTACGACGTCTGCCGGTGCGGTGGTGAGCGCCGCCGCTCGCCCTTACACCTGGACGACGATCTTGCCCCCGCTCGACCGGCCCTCCATCAGGTAATCGATGGCCTCGGGGACATCGGCCAGCGGATAGGTGCGGTCGATGACGGGTGTCAGCGAGCCGGCCTCGATGAGCTCCGCGAGGAGCTGGAGGTCGCCGTGGTCCAGACGCATGACGGCGAGTCCGCGGAGCCGGTGGCCGGTGAACGGCGACAGCAGCAGTGCTCCCAGTTGCCGCTCGTTGCCGCCGATCCACCTGCCGCCGTTCTCACCGCCGATGATGACGAGGGTCCCGCGGGGGGTGAGGGCGCGGCGGAGCCGGGAGAGGGGGCGGTTGCCGGCGGTGTCGAGGACGAGGTCGTAACGGCGGCTGCCGTCGGTGGGGTCTTCGCGGGTGTAGTCGATGACCTCGTCGGCGCCGATGGAGCGGACCAGGCCGGCCTTGTCGGTGCTGCACACGCCGGTGACGTGGGCGCCGAAGGATTTGGCCAGCTGTACGGCGAAGTGGCCGACGCCACCGGCCGCGCCGATGACGAGCACCTTCTGCCCGGCCCGCAGCTGTCCGGCGTTCCGTACGGCCTGGAGGGCGGTGCACGCCGAAACCGGAACAGCGGCCGCCTGTTCGAAGCCGAGGTTCCCCGGCTTCAGGGCGAGGCTGCCCTCCTTGGCACACGCGTACTGGGCGAACGTCCCTTCCCCGGCGCCGAACACCTCGTCACCCGGCCGGAAGCGGGTGACGTCCGCGCCGACGGCCTCCACACGACCTGCGACGCCCTCGCCACGGATGCGGCCCTTGGGCGCACGGAGGCCGAAGCCCATGGCGCGGATCAGGTACGGCATGCCTGCCGTGAGGTGCCAGACGCCGGGGTCGACGGAGGCCGCGTGGACCCGTATCAGCACCTCGTCACCACCGGGCACCGGCCGGGCGACGTCTTCGAGGCGCATGACCGACGGCGGTCCATACGTGGTGTGGGCCATGGCTTTCATGGGGTTTCTCCCGAGTTGTCATGGGGGTACTGGAAGACTTCGTCGAGCGGGACGCCGAACACGCGGGCGATCTGGAAAGCCATCTCCAGAGAGGGTGAGTAGCGGCCCTGTTCGATGGCGATGACGGTCTGGCGGGATACGCCGATACGGCCGGCGAGCTCGGCCTGCGTCATCTCGCCGTGGGTGAATCGCAGGGCCCGGATCGTGTTGGTGACCCTGGTCGGCTTCGCCTTCACCACGGGTGGAAGCCCAGCCGGTAGGAGACGATCTTCGCCGTGGACCCGAGCACCGACGACAGGACGAACGCCAGGTAGATGGCGTTGGCGATCCAGAACTGGTCGTGGCCGGCCATGGCCAGGGCGAGCCCGGCCACGCCGCCGATCACGACGAACGACTGCCCGATGTGCTCTGCGAAACGGTGGATCTCGCGGTCGCGCTGGTCCTTGCCGTTCGCGTCCTCGCGCGAGAGCGCCGCCAGCGTGACGTGGAGCGCGGTGTTCGCGGCGATCGCCGCGCCGACCGTCCACAGCAGCGCGGACACATAGGGCGCCTCGGTGAGGGGCGCGTCTCCGGGCCGGCCGAGGACGACCGCCAGGTACACCGCGTACGCCCCGATCGCGACCAGGAGCATGCTCCAGGCGCGTTTCTCTTCGAATGCCACTCGGCTCACTCGCTCCCCACGTAAGAAAAGACACCGCAAGAAAACCTGACACCTGGAGTGTCAAGCAGTCTTAACGTGAAGTCAAGCTTCCTTTACATGAGCCTGAGGTGATCAGCGAGGCGCGACCGCGGCGGCGAATTCGGCCGGGGACTCCGCCCACGGCATGTGGCCCGCCCCCGCGAGCGTCACCCGCGAGACATCCGGCAGGGCCTGCGCCAGCGAATCCACCGCGTCGCGCGGCCGGATGTCCTGCTCGCCGTCCACGATGAGGACCGGCATCCTCAAGCCCCCGCAGGCGGCGTGGAGCTGATGCTCACTCATCGTCCTGGTCTCGGCGTTGATCTCCGCGTTGCATTCGTGGTTCACGCCGTACCAGGGCGTGGCCATCCGCTCGGCCAGCCGCAGCGCCCGCTCCCGGTCCGGCCCCGCGAAGTCCGCCGACCACTGGAGCACGCACATCTCGCGCTCCTCCGCCTCCGTACGCCGCTCCAGGGCCTTGAGCTCCTCCCACCGGGGCAGCCGGTCACCGATCGCGGCCCGCAGGTTCCCCACGAACTCCGGATACCAGCCGGAGTCCGGCCCGATGCCGGTGCCCGACACGTACACCAGTCGCGTCACCCGTGCCGGATGCGCGAGCGCGTAGTGCAGGGCGAGCCGCGCGCCCCAGGAATGGCCGAGCAGCGTCACCGTCTCCAGACCGAAGTGCTTGCGTACGGCATCGAGATCGGCCACCGACCTGGCCACCGAGTAGGGGCCGCGCCGCTCGGAGCGCCCGCAGCCGCGCTGGTCCCAGCGGTGGACGGCCACCCCCCGGTCCGCGATCAGCCGGGCCACGTCGTCGAACGTGTCCCACAGCCCGGGGCCGCCGTGGCACAGGATCACCGGATCGCCCTCGCCGGTTCTCTCCGCCCAGAGCTTCGCCCCGTCATCCGTCGTCAGCGTCATGACGAGGGGATCTCTCCCAGCCGCACCGGCCGCCGCTCCCGGCGCGACAGCTCGCACGCCTCCGCGATCCGCAGCGCGTGCAGCGCCTCCCGGCCGTCGCAGGGGTTGTCCCGCTCGCCCAGTGCGACCCGTACGAAGGCGTCCAGCTCCGCCTCGTACGCCGGGGCGAACCGCTCCAGGAAGCCGGGCCACGGCTGCTCGCAGGCCGGCGGCCCCTTCGGCTCGGTCGAGGTGATCGGCGTACGGTCGTCGAGGCCGACGGAGACCTGGTCGAGCTCGCCGGCGAGTTCCATCCGTACGTCGTACCCGGCGCCGTTGCAGCGCGTGGCCGTGGCTGTGGCGAGCGTGCCGTCGTCGAGGGTGAGGACCACCGCGGCGGTGTCCACGTCGCCCGCCTCGCGGAACATCGCCGGCCCCGCGTCGGACCCGGCGGCGTACACCTCGACCACCTCGCGTCCCGTGACCCAGCGCAGGATGTCGAAGTCGTGGACCAGGCAGTCCCGGTAGAGCCCGCCGGAGAGCGGCAGATACGCGGCGGGCGGCGGCGCCGGGTCGGAGGTCATCGCGCGTACGGTGTGCAGCCGGCCGAGGCTCCCGGACCGTACGAGCTCGCGCGCCGTGGTGTACCCGGCGTCGAAACGGCGCATGAAACCGAGCTGGAGCACGGTCCCCGCCGCGTCGACCTCCCGCAGCGCGCCCAGTGTGCCGGGCAGATCCAGTGCGATCGGTTTCTCGCAGAAGGTCGGCAGCCCCGCCCGCGCCGCCCGGCCGATCAGTTCGGCGTGCGCCGAGGTGGCGGAGGCGATGACGACCGCGTCGACCCCCCAGGCGAAGATCTCGTCGACCGACGGCGCGGCGGTGGCGCCGATCCGGTCGGCGACCGCGGCGGCCCGCGCGGCATCGGTGTCCGCGACGAGCAGGGCACCCACTTCGCGATGGCGGCTGAGCACGTCAGCGTGGAAAGAACCGATACGTCCCGTGCCGATGAGTCCGATGCGCATGCCCCAAAGTGTCGCCATGCGGGCCGCCCTGTCAAGGGTATGTCCTGACAATCTGACTACAGGACTTCCAGTAGTCATTACCTGGCGTTACGCTCAAAGGCGTGTCGAAACCCGCCGCTGATCCCACCATCTCCCTGCAGCTCGGCGTGGACCGCAACAGCCCGGTCCCGCTGTATTTCCAGCTGTCCCAGCAGCTGGAGGCGGCGATCGAGAAGGGCCGGCTCTCCCCCGGGAGTCTCCTCGGCAACGAGATCGAACTGGCCGGGCGCCTCGGCCTGTCCCGCCCCACCGTCCGCCAGGCCATCCAGTCGCTCGTCGACAAGGGCCTGCTGGTCCGGCGCCGCGGCGTCGGCACCCAGGTCGTGCACAGCCAGGTCAAGCGCCCCCTCGAACTGAGCAGCCTGTACGACGACCTCGAAGCCGCGGGCCAGCTCCCCGCCACCACGGTCCTGCGCAACACCCTCGAACCGGCGACCGCCGAGGTCGCGGCGTCGCTCGGCGTGGCGGAGGGCGCCGACGTACACCTGGTGGAGCGGCTGCGCCTCGCGCACAACGAGCCCATGGCCGTCCTGCGCAACCACCTGCCCACCGGGCTGCTGGCCCTCGACACCGAACACCTCGAAGCCACCGGCCTCTACCGGATGATGCGCGCCGCCGGCATCACGCTGCACAGCGCGCGCCAGTCGGTCGGGGCGCGCGCGGCCGGGGCCGACGAGGCGCGGCAGCTGGCGGAGGCGGAGGGGGCGCCGCTGCTGACGATGCAGCGGACGACGTTCGACGACACCGGGCGGGCGGTCGAGTTCGGCTCGCACATCTACCGGGCCTCGCGGTACGCCTTCGAGTTCCAGCTGCTCGTGAGGCCGTGAAGCCACCGCAAGCCAGCACCGCCCGGGACACCGTCCGCGTAAGAATGTTCGGACAAAGTATTGACGGGGCATCGCGTACGCCGCTAGAACTCCCCCCAGCCGCAACGGGGCGGCCGGGAGACAAGGCGGAACCCACGATGCGTACCCACCGCAAGGCAGCAGCCCTCCTCGCCGTATGCGCGCTCGCGCTCGCAGCCGGATGCAGCTCCGAGGGCGGCAAGGCCTCCGAGGAGAAGAACGGCGAAGGAGGCGGCGCAGGCGGCAAGGCCGTCAATACGGACCGCCTGAAGATCGCCATGGTGACGCACTCCGGCGAGGGCGACACCTTCTGGGACATCGTCCAGAGCGGCGCCAAACAGGCCGCCTCCAAGGACAACGTCGAGTTCCTGTACGCCGCCGGCAAGGAAGGCAAGGAACAGGCGCAGCTCATCGACTCGTACGTCGCCAAGAAGGTCGACGGCATCGTCGTGACCCTCGCAAAGCCCGAAGCGGTGAAGGCCGCCGTCCAGAAGGCCGTCGCGGCCGGCATACCCGTCGTCACGATCAACTCGGGCGGCGAACACTCCGATGCGGTGGGCGCGCTCAGCCACATCGGCCAGGAGGAGTCCGTCGCCGGTGAGGCCGTCGGCGAGGAACTCAACACACGCGGCAAGAAGAAGGCGCTCTGCGTCATCCACGAACAGGGGAACGTCTCGCTCGAAGCGCGCTGCGCGGGCGTGAAGAAGACGTTCCGGGGAACGGTCGAAAACCTCAATGTCGAAGGCACCAACATGCCGGCGTCGACCTCCTCCATCGAAGCCAAGCTCCAGACCGGCAAGGACATCGACACCGTCGTCACCCTGGGCGCGCCCTTCGCCGCCGCCACGGTCAAGGCGAAGGCGGGCGCGGGCAGTGACGCCGAGGTCAACACGTTCGACCTCAACGCCGAAGTGGTGAAGCAGCTCAAGGCCAAGGAGATCGGCTTCGCCGTCGACCAGCAGCCGTACCTCCAGGGCTACCTCGCCGTCGACGGACTGTGGCTCCACAAGACCAACGGCAACGTCCTGGGCGGCGGAAAGCCCGTTCTGACCGGCCCGGCGCTCGTCACGGAGAAGGACGTGCCGGCGCTGGAGAAGTACACGGCCCGCGGAACCCGGTGAATACGGTGCGAACACCCGTAACCGATACTTGGTCGGCCGGGGACGGGGTGAATGATCCCCGGCCGCACCGAGGAGTACGAGAAGGGCACGGCGTCGTGGCAAGGGTTCGGACAGGGGTACGCGCACTGGGCGCGGTGCTGGCGGCGGTGCTCGGGGCTTCCCTGGCGGGCTGCAGCAGTACGGGCGGAAAGCGCGCCGAGGAACGGGCCGAACAGGCCGCCGCGCAGGGCAGGGCCGCGGTGAACACGCCCCGCTGGACCGTCGGCATGGTCACCCACTCGGGCGACGGCGACACCTTCTGGGACATCGCGCAGAGCGGCGCCGAACAGGCCGCCGTCAAGGACAACATCAAGTTCCTGTACGCCCACAGCGACGAGGGCCAGCAGCAGGCCCAGCTGGTCGACTCGTACATCGACAAGAAGGTCGACGGGCTGATCGTCACCCTCGCCAAGCCCGACGCCATGAAGGCCGTCGTCGCCAAGGCCACCAAGGCCGGTATCCCGGTGATCACCGTCAACTCCGGCTCGGCCGAGTCCAAGGACTTCGGCGCACTCGCCCACATCGGGCAGGACGAGACCATCGCAGGCGAGGCCGTCGGCGAGGAGCTCGGCAAGCGCGGGAAGAAGAAGGCGCTGTGCGTCCTGCACGAGCAGGGCAACGTCGGCCACGAACAGCGCTGTGCCGGAGCGAAGGAAACCTTCGACGGCGAGATGCAGAACCTCTATGTCGACGGTACGAACATGCCCGACGTACAGGCGTCCATCGAGGCAAAGCTCCAGTCGAGCAAGGACATCGACGCCGTCGTGACCCTCGGAGCGCCCTTCGCGGACGCCGCCGTCAAGGCGAAGGAGCAAGCCGGCAGCAAGGCCGAGATCGACACCTTCGACCTCAACGCCCAGGTCGCGACCGCGCTCCAGAACGACACGCTCGGCTTCGCCGTCGACCAGCAGCCGTACCTCCAGGGGTACGAGGCCGTCGACCTGCTGTGGCTCTACAAGTACAACGCCGACGTGCTCGGCGGCGGAAAGCCGGTCCTCACCGGACCCCAGGTCATCACCAAGAAGGACGCCGCCGAGCTGGAGGCGTACACGAAGCGGGGGACCCGATGACCGCGACCGCACCGGCACAGGCGCCGGCCCCCGGCGGCAAGGCGCCCGCCGACGA
This sequence comes from Streptomyces sp. ISL-99, assembly GCF_018614005.1. Taxonomy (NCBI): domain Bacteria; kingdom Bacillati; phylum Actinomycetota; class Actinomycetes; order Kitasatosporales; family Streptomycetaceae; genus Streptomyces; species Streptomyces sp. ISL-99. The sequence continues at coordinate 107,592 of NZ_JAGGPC010000043.1, read as the reverse complement.
ACGGCTGCTGAAGACGTCGCTGCTGCGCAGGCTGCTCGGCCGCCCCGAGCTCGGCTCGGTGGTCGGCGCCGTCGCCGTCTTCCTCTTCTTCGCGATCGTCGCGGACAGCTTCCTGCGCGCGTCCAGCTTCGGCACGGTGCTGTACGCCGCGTCCGTGATCGGCATCATGGCCGTCCCCGTGGCGCTGCTGATGATCGGCGGCGAGTTCGACCTGTCGGCCGGCGTGCTGGTGACCAGCTCCGCGCTGGTCTCCTCGATGTTCAGCTACCAGCTCACCGCCAACATCTGGGTAGGCGTCCTCGTCTCGCTCCTGGTGACCCTGGCCATCGGCGTGTTCAACGGCGTCATGCTGACCCGCACGAAACTGCCGAGCTTCATCATCACGCTCGGTACGTTCCTGATGCTGACCGGCCTGAACCTCGGCCTCACCAAGATGATCAGCGGCACCGTGTCGACGAAGTCCATCGCCGACATGGAGGGCTTCGAGTCCGCCAAGGCGCTCTTCGCCTCGCAGGTCACCATCGGTGGCGTGAACCTCAAGATCACCGTCCTGTGGTGGCTGGCTCTGGTCGCCGTCGCGACCTGGATCCTGCTGCGCACCCGCGCGGGCAACTGGATCTTCGCGGTCGGCGGCGAGACGGAAGCGGCCCGCGCGGTCGGCGTCCCGGTCAACAAGACCCGGATCGGGCTCTACATGGGCGTCGGTCTCGGCGCCTGGATCTCCGGCCAGCACCTGCTCTTCTCGTTCGACGTCGTGCAGTCCGGCGAAGGCGTCGGCAACGAACTGATCTACATCATCGCGGCCGTCATCGGCGGCTGCCTCATCACCGGCGGGTACGGTTCGGCGATCGGCTCGGCGGTCGGTGCCTTCATCTTCGGCATGACCAGCAAGGGCATCGTGTACGCGGAGTGGGACCCCGACTGGTTCAAGTTCTTCCTCGGAGCGATGCTCCTTCTGGCCACCCTGCTCAACGCATGGGTACGCAAGCGCGCGGAGGCAACCCGATGACCAGGCAGCCGAGGCAGACGACGCAGACCGCACCTCTTGCCGCACCTCTTGTGGAGCTCCACGACGTCAGCAAGTTCTACGGCAACATCAAGGCCCTGGAAGGCGTCTCCCTCGAAGTCCACGCGGGCGAGATCAGCTGCGTACTGGGCGACAACGGCGCCGGCAAGTCCACCCTCATCAAGATCATCGCGGGTCTGCACCAGCACGACGCGGGCACCTTCTCGATCGAGGGCGAGGAAACCCGGCTGGCGAACCCCCGCGACGCCCTGGACCGGGGCATCGCGACCGTCTACCAGGACCTCGCCGTCGTACCGCTGATGCCGGTCTGGCGGAACTTCTTCCTCGGCTCCGAGCCGACGAAGGGCGCGGGCCCCTTCAAGCGCCTCGACGTCGACCTCATGCGCCGGACCACCCGCTCCGAGCTGCTGCGCATGGGCATCGACCTGCGCGACGTGGACCAGCCCATCGGTACGCTCTCGGGCGGCGAGCGGCAGTGCGTGGCGATCGCGCGAGCGGTCTACTTCGGGGCGAAGGTACTGGTCCTGGACGAGCCGACCGCCGCGCTCGGGGTCAAGCAGTCGGGCGTCGTACTGAAGTACGTGGCGGCGGCGCGTGACGCCGGTCTCGGTGTTGTTCTCATCACGCACAACCCGCACCACGCGTATCTCGTCGGCGACCGTTTCGTGCTCCTCAAGCGCGGCGCGATGTCGGGCAGCCACACCCGTGACGAGATCACCCTCGACGAGCTGACGCGCGAGATGGCAGGCGGCAGTGAGCTAGACCAGCTCAGCCACGAACTGGAGCGGTAACCGCTGCGCGGGGCCTGTTCCCCACCCCGCCCCTTCCCGGCCGTGACATTTGCGGCTCCGCCGCGGGGAGGGCAAGCCTCAGGTCCCGGAATTGCCGCGCAGCGGCACCATCCAGCCCCTCCGGCGTTTGAGGAGCGGGTCTGGGGCGGAGCCCCAGTTCGGGAAGGGGCGGGTCGGGGAAAGCCCCGCGCAGCGGCCCGCTCGCACCGCCCGCCGCACCCGGCCGCACCGCACCCCGCCCCACCGGATGGCAGAATCGAGCGCGAGAACCGCCACCCGACCCCACGACCCCGCAGGGGACATGAGCACGTACCGAGACTTCGCGCACCGCGGCTCCGCCCGCGCCACCGTTCTGCGGACCGTCGGCACCCGTGAGCGGCGATCGCACCTCAGCGCGCCCCGGGTGCCCACCGTCGGCATCGACATCGGCGGTACGAAAGTGATGGCCGGCGTAGTCGATGCCGACGGCGTCATCCTCGAAAAAATCCGCACCGAGACGCCGGACAAGTCCAAGAGCCCCAAGGTCGTCGAGGACACCATCGTCGAGCTGGTCCTCGACCTCTCCGACCGCCACGACGTCCACGCGGTGGGCATCGGCGCGGCCGGCTGGGTCGACGCCGACCGCTCCACCGTCCTCTTCGCCCCCCACCTGGCCTGGCGCAACGAACCCCTGCGCGAGGCGATCTCCGCGCGTCTCGCCGTCCCCGTCCTGGTCGACAACGACGCCAACACCGCCGCCTGGGCGGAGTGGCGCTTCGGCGCGGGACGCGGCGAGGACCACCTCGTCATGATCACGCTCGGCACCGGCATCGGCGGCGCGATCCTCGAGGACGGCCAGGTCAAGCGCGGCAAGTACGGCGTCGCGGGCGAGTTCGGCCACATGCAGGTGGTGCCCGGCGGCCACCGCTGCCCGTGCGGCAACCGAGGCTGCTGGGAGCAGTACAGCTCCGGCAACGCCCTGGTGCGCGAGGCCCGCGAGCTCGCCGCCGCCGACTCCCCGGTCGCGTACGGCCTCATCGAGCGCGTCGGCGGCAACATCCCCGAGATCACCGGACCGCTCATCACCGAGCTCGCCCGCGAGGGCGACGCGATGTGCGTCGAACTGCTCCAGGACATCGGCCAGTGGCTCGGCGTCGGTATCGCCAACCTCGCCGCCGCCCTCGACCCCTCCTGCTTCGTCATCGGCGGCGGTGTCAGCGCCGCCGACGACCTCCTCATCGGCCCGGCCCGCGATGCCTTCAGGCGCCACCTCACCGGCCGCGGCTACCGCCCCGAGGCCCGTATCGCCAAGGCCCAGCTCGGGCCGGAGGCCGGTATGGTCGGTGCCGCCGACCTCGCCCGGCTCGTCGCGCGCCGCTTCCGCCGCGCCAACCGCCGCCGCCTGGAGCGCTACGAACGCTACGAGCGCTACGCCCAGGCCATCCGCTCCACCACCCAGGGACCCCAGTAATGACCCCGCCCGCCCCCTCCGTGCCTCACCCGTCGCCGTCACCGGACGACGCGGGCAAGCTCCCCGAGAACCGCCGCCACATGATCGCCCGACGCTGGCTGACGGCGGTCATCATCGTGCTGCTCATCGGCATCCCGGCGGGCTACCTGCTGATCTCCGCCGAGCAGAGCCGCGACAGCGGCCGCGACAAGGCGAAGGTGGCCTCGGCCACCGGCCTCACCGAGGGCTTCCCGTCCCGCATGACGCGCCGTATCTACGACGTGCCCGTCCCCAACGCGGGCCAGGACGTCGCGTTCTACGAGACGAACAACTGGAAGACCAGCAGGCTGTACGTCCAGTTCAGGACAGTCCCGGCGGACCTCGACTGGTTCCTGAACGACCTCGGCGTCAACCGGGCCGCCCTCAAGAAGGGCAAGATCACGATCAGCGGGCGGGACGCCGAGGTCGCCGGCTGGACCCTCGACCCCGACCGCGCGTGGTCCGGTACCACGGTCGACCAGAAGGATCCGCAGCCGACCGTCGACATCACCGTCGACGAGACCGTCCCGGCGCATCCCTTCGTCTACGTCGTCTCGACCGCCACCCCCTGACCCCCTGGGGCGGGGACCTTCACCGGATCGCTAATCTGGAGCGAGTGAGCGAAGAGACCGAAAAGAAGCCCCCGCAGCCCCTGCAGTACCGGTTTGATGGCCCCGAGGACGCCCCGGTCCTCATCCTTGGCCCGTCCCTCGGCACGACGTGGCACATGTGGGACCGGCAGATACCGGACCTGACCCGTCAGTGGCGCGTTTTCCGCTTCGACCTGCCGGGCCATGGCGGCGCACCCGCGCACCCCGCCAGCTCCGTCAACGAACTCGCGGAGCGCCTGCTGGCGACCCTCGACACCCTCGGCGTACAGCGCTTCGGTTACGCCGGCTGCTCCATCGGCGGCGCGATCGGCGCGGAGCTGGCGCTGCGCCACCCCGAGCGGATCGCCTCGCTCGCCCTGGTCGCGGCGTCGCCCCGCTTCGGTACCGCGGACGAGTTCCGCCAGCGCGGGGTGATCGTACGGACGAACGGCCTGGAGCCGATGGCGGCCTCCGCGCCCGCCCGCTGGTTCACGCACGGGTTCGCCGCCGCGCAGCCCGCGATCGTGGAGTGGGCCGTCCAGATGGTCCGCACCACCGACCCCGGCTGCTACATCGCCGCCTGTGAGGCACTGGCCGCCTTCGACATCCGGGTCGACCTGCGCCGTATCGGCGTCCCGACCCTCGTCCTGGTCGGCTCCGAGGACCAGGTCACCGGGCCCGCCGAGGCCCGCACCCTGGTCGCGGGCATCCCCGACGCCCGCCTGGCGCTGGTCCCCGGCGCCTCGCATCTCGCCCCCGTCGAACAGCCCGTCGCCGTCACGGATCTGCTCGTACGCCACTTCTCCACCGCCTGGCAGGCCACGCCCGCCTCGACGACGGGCATGCAGGCGATCCAGGCCCCGCCCGTGATGCCGGCGATCTCCGCGCCCATCAACCCGGTCGGCGAGATCGGCCCCACCGCGCAGCCCGTCGCCGTACCGGCGGAGGATGGCCGCCCCGACCCGTACGACGCCGGGCTCAAGGTCCGCCGCGAGGTCCTGGGCGACGCCCATGTGGACCGCGCTCTCGGCGAGGCCGACGCCTTCACCGGTGACTTCCAGGAGCTGATCACTCGCTACGCGTGGGGCGAGGTGTGGACCAGGGACGGACTCGACCGGCGCACGCGCAGCTGTGTCACCCTGACCGCGCTGGTCGCGGGCGGTCACCTGGACGAGCTGGCATTTCACACCCGGGCGGCCCTGCGCAACGGACTGACCCCGGCCGAGATCAAGGAAGTACTGATCCAGACGGCCGTCTACTGCGGCGTCCCGGCGGCGAACTCGGCCTTCAAGGTGGCCCAGGCGGTCATCCAGGAGGAGACGACACCGCAGGCGTAGCAAGACGGCGACGAGGAGGCCGACCCCGTGAAGCTGACCAAGAAGTCCCATGCCTGCGTCCGGCTGGAGAAGGACGGGCGCACGCTCGTCATCGACCCCGGCAACTTCAGCGAGGAGGACGCGGCGGTCGGCGCCGACGTCGTCCTGGTGACGCACGAGCACCCCGACCACTTCGCCGAGGACCGGCTCCGGGCCGGCCTGGAGGCCAACCCGGGCGCCGAGATCTGGACGCTGCGCAGCGTCGCGGACCAGCTCTCGGCGGCCTTCCCCGGCCGCGTGCACACCGTCGGTCACGGCGACACGTTCTCCGCCGCCGGTTTCGACGTGCAGGTCCACGGCGAGCTGCACGCCGTGATCCACCCGGACATCCCGCGGATCACCAACGTCGGCTACCTGGTGGACGGTTCGGTGTTCCATCCCGGCGACGCGCTCACCGTCCCCGGGCAGCCCGTCGAGACGCTGATGCTGCCGGTGATGGCCCCGTGGTCGAAGATCTCCGAGGTGATCGACTACGTACGCGAGGTGAAGCCGCGGCGCGCCATCGACATCCACGACGCGCTGCTCACCGATCTCGCCCGGCCGATCTACGACCGCCAGATCGGCGGCCTGTGCGGCGCGGACCACAGCCGGCTGACGCCGGGAGACTCGACCGAGCTCTGAACCGGAAGCCGAGTGTCAGACCGCGCCGATAGGCTGTCGTACATGCGTATCGCCACCTGGAACGTCAACTCGATCACCGCCCGGCTGCCCCGCCTGCTGGCCTGGCTGGAGAGCTCCGGCACCGACGTGCTGTGCCTCCAGGAGGCCAAGACCACCTCCGAGGGTTTCCCGGCCGCGGAGCTGCGCGACCTCGGCTACGAGTGCGCGGTCAACGCCACGGGCCGGTGGAACGGCGTGGCCGTGATCTCCAAGGCCGGCCTGGAGGACGTCGTCGTGGGCCTGCCCGGCGGCCCTGACTACGAAGGCGTGCAGGAGCCGCGCGCGATCTCCGCGACGTGCGGCCCGGTCCGCGTCTGGTCGGTGTACGTACCGAACGGCCGCGAGGTCGGCCACGACCACTACGCGTACAAGCTTCGCTGGCTGGAGGCGCTCAACAAGGCCGTGGCCGACGACGCCGCCGGTGAGCGCCCGTTCGCCGTCCTCGGTGACTTCAACATCGCCCCGACCGACGAGGACGTCTGGGACCCGGCGCTCTTCGTGGGCGCCACCCATGTCACCCCGGCCGAGCGGGCGGCGCTCGCCGCGCTGCGCGACGCGGGGCTCTCGGACGTGGTGCCGCGCCCCCTCAAGTACGACCGTCCATATACCTACTGGGACTACCGGCTGCTCGGCTTCCCGAAGAACAAGGGCATGCGGATCGACCTCGTCTACGGCAACGCCCCCTTCGCGGCCGCCGTCAAGGACAGCTACGTGGACCGTGAGGAGCGCAAGGGCAAGGGCGCGTCCGACCACGCGCCGGTCGTGGTCGACCTCGACGTCTGACGGACACGGGCGGAAACCGGTCTCCGCGCGCCTGTGGTGAACATGGCGGAACGAATGCGAGGCTGAGCGATATGAAGAACATCCCTTTCCTGGACAACTGGCTCAAGCGCCGTGACACGGCGCACGGTACGGCGGTGGTCGCACCCGGCGCCGTCGGCGCCGACGGAGACAGCGACACGGAAGGCCTGGCGGAACTGCTCGCCGAGTGCGAGCTGTTGCGCGCCCGGGCAGGGGATGCCGGCCTCGAACTCGACGACTCCCCGGCCTCGTTGGAGGCCCTCGACCAGCTGACACCGCGCTGGCGCGACGACCCCGAGGAGCTGCCCTGGCTGGGCAACGACGCGGGTCTCTACCTCGGGTCCGTGATCGTACGTACGGTCCCCGGGGCGGCCTGGCAGCTCTGGCCGAGCGGCCAGCCGGTGGTCCGGCTGGCCTCGGGCCGTGAGATCAACGTGGTGGAGTTCGGTCTCGACTGGGCGGTCAACGGGGCGCCCGAGCTGTCCCAGGTGTACGCCGAGGTCTCGGAGCTCTGACCACCCGAACTCTTTAGTGCGCCTTATGTCCCATTTAAGCGTGTCGTGCGCGAAGTCCCTTATCGGGCTGGATAGTTTGCGCTGACCTTGACACAGCTGAGAGTGGGTAGGGCTGCGTATGGCCGTCGATCCGTTGATCGAGCTGCGTGACGTCAACAAGTACTACGGGAAGTTGCACGTCCTGCAGGACATCAGTCTCACCGTCGGCCGCGGGGAGGTGGTGGTGGTCATCGGCCCGTCCGGTTCGGGCAAGTCGACGCTCTGCCGGGCGGTGAACCGGCTGGAGACGGTCGAGTCGGGCACCATCCTCATCGACGGAAAGCCCCTCCCCGAAGAGGGCCGAGGACTCGCCCGGCTCCGTGCCGAGGTGGGCATGGTCTTCCAGTCCTTCAATCTCTTCGCGCACAAAACCGTGCTGGACAATGTCTCCCTCGCGCAGATCAAGGTCCGGGGGCGCAAGAAGGAAGACGCCGACAGGCGCTCCCGTGAACTCCTGGAACGCGTGGGACTCGCCTCCCAGGCCGGCAAGTTCCCGGCCCAGCTCTCCGGCGGTCAGAAGCAGCGCGTGGCCATCGCCCGCGCCCTCGCCATGGACCCCAAGGCCCTCCTCTTCGACGAGCCGACCTCGGCGCTCGACCCGGAGATGATCAACGAAGTACTCGAAGTCATGCAGCAGCTCGCCCGCGAGGGCATGACCATGGTCGTCGTCACCCACGAGATGGGCTTCGCCCGCTCCGCGGCCAACCGCGTCGTCTTCATGTCCGACGGCCGCGTCGTCGAGGACCGCACACCCGAGGACTTCTTCACCGCCCCGGAGAGCGGCCGCGCCAAGGACTTCCTCTCCAAGATCCTCAAGCACTGACGGGCGGTGTACGGACAGATGCAGCGCACCCGCCGCACGCTCGCCGCCCTCCTGCTGGTTCTCCTCGCCGTCGCCTGCGGCAAGGAGGGCAGCCCGCCGGTGAAGGGACCGCAGCCCGACGAACTGCCCGAGTACCGGGTCGCGAAGGACTTCCGGCTGCCCGGCTCCAGCACCTGGCAGAAGGCGAAGCGCCGCGGCCGTCTCGTCGTCGGTGCCAAGGAGGACCAGCCGTACATGGGCGAGAAGGACCCGGCCACCGGCGTCTACTCGGGCTTCGACATCGAGATCGCCAAAATGGTCTCCGCGTCGCTGGGCTTCGACCCGAAGAAGATCCGGTTCAGGACGATCGCGTCGGCCAACCGCGAAACCGCCCTGCAGAACGGCCAGATCGACTACTACGTCGGCACCTACACCATCAACGACAACCGCAAGAAACTCGTCGGCTTCGCCGGTCCGTACTACATGGCCGGCCAGTCCCTCCTGGTGCGCACCGACGAGAACGACATCAACGGGCCGCAGGACCTCGACGGCAAGCGCGTGTGCTCCGCCGCCGGCTCCACCCCGTTCCAGCGGATCGAGGCGGACTACCCGAAGGCCGACCTCGTCGCGTACGACACGTACTCCGTGTGCGTCGACAACCTGCTGACCTTCCAGGTCGACGCCGTCACGACCGACGACACGATCCTGATGGGGTACGCCGCCAAGGTCCCCGACGAACTCAAGGTCGTCGGCAAACCCTTCTCGGAGGAGCCCTACGGCATCGGCGTCCCGCGCGCCGACAACGCCCTGCGCTTCGCGATCGACGACGCGCTCGCCGCCCACGAGAAGAACGGCGACTGGCAGAAGGCGTACGACGCGACCCTCGGCCTCTCCGGCAGAAAGGCCACGCCGCCCCCGCCCATCGACCGCTACCCGGCGAGCTGAGGGAGACGACATGGACGTACTCACCGAGAACTTCTCCCTCTACGGCAAGGGCTTCCTCGGCACCGTCGAGCTCACGGTCTACGCCTCCCTCCTCGCCCTGGTGCTCGGCTTCGTCATGGCCTCCTTCCGTGTCGCGCCCGTCGGCTCGCTGCGGGCCCTCGGGACCGTCTGGGTCACGGTGCTGCGCAACACCCCGCTGACGCTGCTCTTCTTCGCGGTGCTGCTCGGCCTGCCGCGCTTCGGGCTCGTGCTGCCGTTCCAGCTCTTCGCGGTGATCGCGCTCGGCTGCTACACCTCGGCGTTCATCTGCGAGGCGCTGCGCTCCGGCATCAACACCGTGCCGCTCGGCCAGGGCGAGGCGTCCCGCAGCCTCGGTATGACGTTCAGTCAGACACTGAGCGCCGTCGTGCTGCCGCAGGCCTTCCGCACCGTCATCCCGCCGATCGGCTCCACACTCATCGCACTCGCGAAGAACTCGGCGATCGCGGGAGCGTTCAGCGTCACCGAGCTGCTCGGCACGTACAAGACCCTCAACGAGCTCGGCTACAGCATCATCTGGACCTTCATCTGGATCGCCGTCGGCTACCTGATCATCACCCTGACCATCAGTGCGCTCTTCAACGTGCTGGAGAAGCGCTGGGGAGTCGCCCGATGACCGCAGCCTCCACCGCTCTCTACGACCTCCCCGGGCCACAGACCCGCAAGCGGCACTTCCTCTACGGCGTCCTGTCGACGCTCCTCATCCTCGCGCTCGCCGGCTGGGTGCTGTATCTGCTGTTCGACACCCGCCAGTTCACGTCCGCCAAGTGGAATCCTTTTGCGTACGAGGGAATCCAGGAGCTGCTCCTGCGCGGGCTCGGCAACACCCTCAAGGCCTTCGCGTACGCCGCCGTGCTCTCTCTGGCACTCGGCGCGCTCCTCGCGACCGGCAGGCTCTCCGACCACCGTGCGCTGCGCCGGCCGGCGACACTGCTGATCGAGTTCTTCCGCGCCATGCCCGTACTGGTGATGATCTTCTTCATCTTCGTGGCGCTGAAGGTCCAGCCGCTGCCCGCTCTGGTGGCCGGACTGACGCTGTACAACGGCTCGGTGCTCGCCGAGGTGTTCCGTGCGGGGGTCAACTCCGTGGAAAGGGGGCAGCGGGAGGCGGCGTACTCACTCGGTATGCGCAAGACGCAGGTCATGGCGTACGTCCTGGTACCGCAGGGCGTACGCGCGATGTTGCCGACCATCATCAGCCAGTTGGTGGTCGCTCTGAAGGACACTTCGCTCGGCTTCCTGATCACCTATGAGGAGTTCCTCCACGCCGGCAAACTGATCGCGTCGAATCTCGACTACGATTTGCCGTTCATCCCCGTAGTGATGGTGATCTCGCCGATCTACATCGGGATGTGCATGCTGCTCTCCTGGTTCGCCCAGTGGGTGGCCAAGCGGGAGAAGCGCAGTCCCAAGACCGAGGCAGTGGAAGTGGGCCCGGCCGACGCGGGCACGCTGCTGCCGGGCGTGCATTAGCGAAAAAGGGCACGTGCTGCCCGGCAGCAGCCGGAGATCACTTGTCGCGCAGTGGGACCGACACGTACGACGGGTCGGACTCGGGCGACGAGAAGGTCAGCTGCGCGCCGGACGGGTTGTGTTCGATGTAGAGCGGGTCGACGGTGTCGATCACCAGGGCCAGCCGGTGGCCTGCCGGTACGTCGTAGGCGGTGGAGAAAAGCTCCAGGTCGACGGGGAACGGCTTGCCGGGTGTCCGGTCGTGGAAGGTGTACGGCGCATTGCTGACCAGCTTGCCGAGGCCGAGCGGGCCCACGTCGTAGAGGTATGCGACGAGGGTGCCGCTCGACTCGGTGCTGGAGAGCGTCGTGTGGACCCTGGCGGTGCCGCGCACGCGCTGCGTCCCGGCGTACCGCTCCGACTGCCAGACCGACGCGTAGGTTCGCGGCAGTAGCGGTACGGACGCCATCGGCGGCAGCTTCAGGAACTGGTCGAGGGCGTTGGACAGCAGGACGATCCCGCCGTTGGCACCCGAGTCGACGTTCGCCCGGATGGTCTTGCTGCCGCCCATGGCGATCTTCCGCTGGTCGGCGCCGACCGACTTCCAGTTCGGGTAGCCCTCGTACGCGCTGGTGGACCGGGACTTGAGCTGGACGGGCTGCTCGCCGTCGATGCCGTTCGCCGAGCCGTTCAGGTGGTGGTCGAACCAGCGCTGGGCGTTGGTCCACACGTCGTTCGGCAGCCCGAGCAGGCCGGTGGCCTCCGCGGTGGCGTGGTCGCCGGGGCGCAGCTCCAGACGCTTGGGGCCGGTGAGCTTCTCGTAGAAGTCCGCGTACTGGTTCGGCGGGAAGATGGTGTCGCCCCAGGCGTTGCCCAGCATGATCGCCGAGCCGTTCTTGTTGATCTGATCGAGGTAGGTGACGGGGGAGCGCTTGCGCCCCCACTCGATCATGTCCTGCTCCTTGGCCAGGTTGGAGCCGAGGAAGTCCTTCATGGTCTGCCGGAGTTCGGCGCTCGGGCGGCCGGTGAGTTCGCCCGCGCCGCTCAGCATCGCCGCGGCCTGGAGGTGCTGCGTACGGCCGCTGTAGATCGAGTCGATGAGGTCGGCCCAGCCGCTCAGCGCGACCACCGCCTTGATCCGCTTGTCGTGTCCGGCGGCGAGGAGGCTGATCCCGGCGCCGTACGACACGCCCGCCATGCCCACCTTCTGCGGGTCGGCCGGGGTGTTGGCGAGCGCCCAGTCGATCACCTTGGAGGCGTCGGCGATGTCCGGCGGGCCCGCGACCTCGATGTTGCCGCCGGACTGCCAGAAGCCGCGGGAGTTGTAGCTGACGACGACGTAACCGGAGTCGGCGAGCTTCCTGGCCTGGGCGACGTACTCGATCTGCGGCATGGCCCAGCTGGTCGGCAGCACGATCACGGGGTAGGTGCGGCTGCCGTCGGCGCCGGCCGGGGTGAAGACGTTGGCTTTGAGTACGGTTCCGCCGTCGCCGGGGATGTCGGCGAACCGTACGCCGGGGAGAGCGTCGGTCGCGGTCGCGGGCTGCTGCGCCGGGGCAGCAGCCTGGGCTGTGGGAGCCACGCCTGCGGCGGTCCCGGCGAGCAGTACGGCGGCGGTGGTGGCGGCCGCCGTAGTGCCGCGCAGGGACATGTGGGGGTGTCTCACGGGTCACTCCTCACTCGTGTCAGTGCAAAGTGACCCGACGGTAACCGCCAGCGCTTACCGTTGGTAACTCCCCGGTAAGTTACGTCGGGGTAACAATTATTGGAAGAACTGTCAGCCCAGCGCGCTCTTCGTCTGCCAGTCCGCCCAGGAGAGGTTCCACTCGCCGAAGCCGTTGTTGGCCGCGACCGTGCCCTTGGCGTCGTCGCCGGTCATCTCGAACGGGTCACCGACCTGGACGTGGCGGTAGATCCACGCGGCGTCCTTGTCGCTCATGCCGACACAGCCCGAGCTCTTGTTGGCCTTGCCGAACCAGGCCTTGTTCCAGGGCGCGGCGTGCGCGTACATCCCGGACCAGGTCAGCCGCATCGAGGAGTCGACCATCTTGTCGTACGCGTCACCGAGGCCCACGGTCTCGGAGCGCATGTTGATCGTGCCCTCCTTGGACATCAGGACGGCCGTACCGCGCCACGAGGCCTTGTCACCGCCGGGCGTGCCCGCCGACATCGGAACGTCCTTCACCGGCTGCCCGTCGCGCATCAGCTTGAGGCGGTGGTTGTCGAGGTCGACCTTGACGATCTGCTGCTCGCCGATGGTGAAGTGCGTGGCGTAATCGCGTACGAACCAGCCGCCGCCGGTGCCCGAGTCGACGCCGTCGAGATCCGCCTTGAGGGAGACCTTCGTGCCCGGCTTCCAGTACTCCTTGGGGCGCCAGTCGACGCGGTCCTTGCCGGAATAGTCCTGCATCCAGCCCCAGGAGCCCTCGGTGGCGTTCGAGGTGGTCACCTTGAGGCGCTTCTCGACGGCGGCCTTGTTCTTGACCGGGTGGTCGAAGACGACCGACAGGGGCTGGGCGACGCCGACGGTGGTCTTGTTGCCGGGGACCAGATTGAGCTTGTTGACCTTGTCCGGGGCCCCGGTGGTGAAGGCGGCCTTCGCGCTGCCGCCGTGGTCGTCCTCGGCCCGGACGGAGTAGCTGGTGCCAGGCGCGGCCTTGCGGCTCGAGGTCCAGGACTTTCCGTCCCCGGACACCTTCCCGTCGAGTCTTCCGCCCTTGGAGTCACTCACCGTGACGTCGTCCAGCCTGCCGTCGGCGATCTTCACCCGCACCGTCTCGCCGGCCTTGGCGTGCTTCCCGTGGAGGTTCACCGAGATCTGCGGGGCCGCCCCGGGCCGGCCGGCCGCCCCTGCCTCCTCGGCCCCGCCGGCGGAGCAGGCGGTGAGCGCGACGGCGAGCGTCGCGGTGCCGGCCAGCAGGGTGCGGGTGTGACTGCGTGTGCGGCTCGAGCGGCTCAACTGGAAAACCTCCGGTGCGATAGCTGTCGACCCGAAGAGCCGATTGAACAGGGAGTGGTTGCGCGAATGACAGGAAATTCTCCCAAATCCGCTGTGACAAATGCCGCAGATGGATGAAGGAAGGGGCCAATGGCCCTGAAGGCCGGGCGTACAGCCGCGCCGGGCCCCGTCGCCCGGGTTGTGTGACGACCGTCACGGCCGTCTCCGTTCCGTGATCGGCGCGGCGCACCGGTGTTCGAGGGGGTCCTGACGCACGTGGCGTGCTGAAGTTACGCTGCGCGGACACGTGTTGACTGGAGGTACGCATGCGCCGCTCCACGGTACGAATGCTGTCGTTCTGGGCCGTTGCGGCGGTGGTGGGGTCAGTGGGCGCCACTGCCTCGTCCGCCGCCCCTGTTTCCGCTCCCGCCCCCGCTCCTCCCGCACCCGCCCCCGCGACGTCATCGCCGCCGCCACCGGTCAAGACACCGGTCGCCACCGGGTACGGGGGAGCGATCGCCAGCGTCGACGCCGACGCCTCGGCCGCCGGCATCGAGGTCCTGAGGCGGGGCGGCAACGCGGTGGACGCGGCCGTCGCGACGGCCGCGGCGCTCGGGGTCACCGAGCCCTACTCGGCGGGCATCGGCGGTGGCGGTTACTTCGTCTATTACGACGCCAAGTCCCGCACCGTACGCACGGTCGACGGGCGCGAGACCGCGCCGCTGAGCGCCGACAAGTCCCTCTTCCTGGAGAACGGCAAGCCCATCGCGTTCGACGAGGCGATGACGAGCGGGCTGGGCGTCGGCACGCCCGGCACTCCGGCCACCTGGGACACGGTGCTCGGCGCGTGGGGCACCAAGCCACTGCGTACGCTGCTCGGGCCGGCGGAGAAACTCGCGCGCGACGGTTTCACCGTCGACTCGACGTTCCGCTCGCAGACCGCGGCGAACGAGGCGAGGTTCAGGGACTTCCCGGACACGGCGGAGCTGTTCCTGCCGGGTGGGAAGCTGCCGGTGGTGGGTTCCCGGATGAAGAACCCCGATCTGGCCCGTACGTACGAGAAGCTGGGCCGCGGCGGTGTCGGCGACATGTACCGGGGTGACATCGCCCGCGACATCGTCCGTACGGTCCGCAAGCCTCCGGTCGACCCCGACGCCACGAGGAAGGTGCGGGCCGGTGACCTGACGGCGAAGGACCTGCGGAAGTACGGCACGCTGAGCCAGGCGCCGACGAAGATCTCGTACCAGGGGCTCGACGTGTACGGCATGGCGCCGTCCTCCTCGGGCGGTACGACTGTGGGGGAGGCGCTCAACATCCTTGAGCGCACCGACCTGTCGCCCGATGCGACCAGCCAGGCGCAGTACCTGCACCGGTTCATCGAGGCGAGCCGGATCGCGTTCGCGGACCGGGGGCGGTGGGTCGGCGACCCGGCCTTCGAGGACGTACCGGTGAAGGGCCTGCTGTCGCAGCGGTTCGCGGACTCGCGGGAGTGCCTCATCCGGGACGACGCGGTGCTGAAGAGTCCGCTCGCACCGGGCGACCCGCGAAAGCCCGGTGGCGGGTGCGGGGCCGGCGGGAAGGCGGCCCCGACGACGTACGAGGGCGAGAACACGACGCACCTGACGGCCGCCGACAAGTGGGGCAACGTCGTCGCGTACACGCTGACCATCGAGTCGACGGGCGGCAGCGGCATCACCGTTCCCGGGCGGGGCTTCCTCCTCAACAACGAGCTGACGGACTTCTCCTTCGCCCCCGCCAACCCGGCGGTCCACGACCCGAATCTGCCGGGGCCCGGCAAGCGCCCGCGGTCGTCGATGTCCCCGACGATCGTGCTGGAGGACGGGCGGCCGCTGCTCGCGCTCGGTTCGCCGGGCGGCGCGACCATCATCACGACCGTTCTCCAGACCCTGACGGGTCACCTGGATCGTGGGCTTCCGCTGGTCGACGCGATCGCCGCGCCGCGCGCGAGTCAGCGGAACGCGGCGACGACGGAGCTCGAACCGGGGCTGTGGAACAACCGCCCGTTGCGGGACGAGCTCGAAGCGATCGGGCACGTCTTCAAGCTGAACCCGGAGATCGGCGCGGCGACGGGCGTGCAGCGGCTGCCGGACGGGCGGTGGCTCGCGGCGGCGGAGCGCCAGCGGCGGGGCGGCGGCTCGGCGATGGTGGTAACACCGACCGGCGCTGCGGGCTAACCCCGCCGGGGCCTTTCCCCACCCCGCCCCGCCCCGTCCCACACTGGGGCTCCGCCCCAGACCCCGGTCCTCAAACGCCGGACGGGCTGATGGTGCGGGGGTGCTGCCGGGGCTCCGCCCCGGACCCCGCTCCTCAAGCGCCGGAGGGGCTGGAGTTGCCTGGCGTGGGGCGAGGGGTGCGGGCCGGGGGAGCGGGGTTTGCCTGGCGGGGCGGGGTGTGTCCCCCTGGCCGTTGCGGCCAGGGCGGGCGCACTCCACCCCCCGACCCGGCAACATCCAGCCCGTCCGGCGTTTGACGACACGCCCGTAGGGCGTCCGGGGGGCTGGGGGCTTGCCCCCGGTTTCGGGAAGGGGCGGGTGGGGGACAGCGCCGCAGGCAACCCGCGCCGCGCCGCACCCCACCGCACCCTCACCCCACCGTCAGCACGCGCGGCCCCGCATCCGTGATCGCCACCGTGTGCTCCGCGTGCGCGGCCCGGCTGCCGTCTGACGTGCGCAGTGTCCAGCCGTCCGCGTCCGCGTAGAACGCGTCCCGGCCGCCCCCGAGCAACATCGGTTCGATGGCCAGCACCATGCCGTGCCGCAGCACGAGGCCGCGCCCCGCCCGCCCCTCGTTCGGCACCTCCGGCCCCTCGTGCATCGTGCGCCCCACGCCGTGGCCGCCGAAGCCCTGCGGGATGCCGTAGCCCGCGGACCGGCAGACGCGGCCGATCGCGTGGGCGATGTCGCCGATCCGGTTGCCGGGCACCGCCGCCGCGATGCCCGCGTCCAGCGCCTCGCGGGCGGTGTCGGCCAGGCGTACGTCGTCGGGGCGGGCCGCGCCGACGCTGAAGGTGACGGCCGAGTCGCCGACCCAGCCGTCCAGCGTCGCGCCGCAGTCGATGCTGACGAGATCGCCGTCGCGCAGGCGGTAGCCGGTCGGAATGCCGTGCACGATCGCGTCGTTGACGGACGCGCAGATGACCGCGGGGAAGGGCACGGGAGCCCAGGCCGGGTGGTAGTTCAGGAAGGGCGACGTCGCCCCCGCCTCCCGCAGCACGGCCCGCGCCGCCTCGTCCAGCTCGCGCAGACTGACGCCGATGCCCGCCGCCTCCTGGACGGCGGCCAGGGCCTGGGCGACCACCCGGCCCGCTTCCCGCATCGCGTCCACCGACACATCCGTCTTGATCTCAACCATGCCAATTATTATACCGGTCGGTGCGGTATTAGAATGACGGCATGGTACGTACCCCTCTCACCCCCGAAGAGCGCGAACGCGGCGAGCGCCTCGGCCAGTTGCTCCGCCAGGCGCGCGGCGACCGCACCATGGTGGACGTCGCGGCGCAGGCCGGCCTCTCCGCCGAAACTCTCCGCAAGATCGAGACGGGTCGCGCCCCGACCCCCGCCTTCTTCACGGTGGCGGCGCTGGCGGGCGTACTCGGACTGTCCATGGACGAGGTCGCGGCCCGTTGCGCCCTGGTACCCGCCTGAGCAGCACGCACCGGCGCACGCCCCGGCGCGCAGGCGTACGACGTAGCCTCTTGGCATGACTTCCGACCAGGACCAGGACCAGGACCCGCTCGCCGTGCTCGGCCGCAGCCCCTACGTAAGCCTGACCACTTTCCGCAGGAACGGCACGGGGGTCGCCACACCGGTGTGGGCCGCCTCCGACGGTGCCGAACTCTTCGTCTGGACCAAGGCCGACTCCTGGAAGGTCAAGCGCATCCGCAACGACAAGCGGGTCGTCGTGACGGCGTGCGACGTCCGCGGACGGGTCAAGGACGGCGCGCCGACGGCCGAGGGCACCGCGCGGCTGCTGGACGCGGACGGCCTGCGCAAGGCGCGCAAGCTGCTCGCCCGCAAGTACACGTGGCAGTTCTGGTTCACCGACGTGCCCGCCGCGATCGTCCGGCTGGGCAAGCGCCCGCACGTCGGTATCGCCATCAGTCTCTGAGGCATCAGTCTCTGACTGCGGTCGCGCTCCGCAGGAGAAGTCTGCGCCTTGGACGAAAACCGCCCGTAGCCGCGCCGTAACACGACTGCGGTCGAATGCCTGCGGACCGGATGGTTCCAGTTGGTGACGGCGCGGCAGGGGCGGGACGGCTATGACGGTGAGTCAACTCCCGGCGGAGGCCGAGGCTTTCGCGCGCTACCTGCGCGAGCTGACGGCGCTCGTCGACACGGGCGCCGGCTGGTGCGGCGTCTTCTGGCAGCGTGACCCCGACGGCATGCGGGCCTGTCTCGACGGCGCCGAACTCCCGCCCTGGGACGTACTGGAGGCCCTGCTCCAGGACGTGGCCGCCAGGCACGGAACGGCTGTCGCCGAGCGTGAGACCGTACGTGCGCGGGCCCTGCACGGGGCGGCGGCCGCCGCGCACGACCGCCGTCCGGGCGGGCGCGAGACGCTGGCCGAGCGGCTCGGGGCGATGCGGCGCGAGCAGGAGTACGCCGCCGAACGCGAGCGGGACCTGATGCGGCGCCTGCGGACGTCGGCGGGCGGTTCCGAGGGGCAGGGGCTCGACGCCGAACTGGCCTGGGCGCGCGACGACCACGAACGCGCCACCGCCCGCTGCGCGGAGCTGAGCACGCGGCTTGCCGCCCTGGACGCGCCGCCACCGGCTCAGGGGCGCCCACCGGCCCCGGACTCGTGGTTCCGCGCGGGGGCGCCCGAGGCCGCCGACCCCGCCGGGCCCTGGCCCGGCCAGTCGCGGAACGGCCACACGGCGAAGCCTTCTCCTCCGCACCCCGCCCCTTCCCGGAACCAGTGGCAAGCCCCCAGCCCCCCGGACGCCCTTCGGGCGGCGGGTCCTCAAGCGCCGGACGGGCCTGATGCGGCCTGGCCGGCCATTCCGGTGCGGCAGAGTTCAGCCCGTCCGGCGACGCTTGAGGGCCGGGGTCCGGGGCAGAGCCCCGGTGGGGAGGAGGGATGGGGTGGGGGAGAGATCCCCCGGACACCTCCCAGCCGCGCTCCCGCGCCCAAGCGGCGGCCCCGCGGAGCCCGTTACGCCGGGCTCGACGACGACGACGGCAGCGACGCGTTCGCCGGGCCTGCCATGCCGGAGCCTCCCGTACGGGCGGCCGCCCCCCGGGGCGCCCGGTACGCAGGCGTGGCAGCGGAGGAGCCGGCCCCGCCGCCCCGCGCCGAGGACGCCGCGAACCTCGCCGAGGACCGCCGCGCCGTCGCCGACACCGTCGCAGTACTCCTCCAGCTGCGCGCCCAGGGGCGTACCGGCGAGGCCCACGTGCTGCTCTGCGAGGCCGCCGGGTGGCCCGACGCGCGTCGGCTGCCCGTGCTCGCCGAAGCCCTGCACCGGGCAGGGCTCGGCGCCGACTGGTCCACCCTGCTGTGGGAGGTGGCGTCGCTGCCGCCCGGCCGCGTCGCCGGCGTCGCCGCGACGCTCGCCGCCGCAGGGCTCGGCGAGGACGGCGGGCAGCTCCTGCGGCAGGGCGTCGTACGCCCCGCTCCGGAATTGGCCGCCGCGCTGCTCGCCCTGGACGACGCGGGCGGACACGAGAGCGAAGTACGGGCGCTGGTCGACGCGTTGGTGCGCGTCCGTACGCCCGAGGACGTCGCCCAGGTCGCTCGGACCGACCCCCGCCGCCTTTCCCCGCTTCTGCTCGACGCCGCGCGGGAGGTGTCGCAGAGCCGGTACCGGGACGTCGTCCATGCCCTGCGCGTGGCGGGCGCCGCGCCGTGAAGGTGTCGCGCGCGTGAACACCGTGACGCTCCGGTGTCACCCCCTCGGGTGCGAAACGTGATCGACTCTGCGGGTTGACGACGATGGTCTTGCCCCACTCCCCGCCGGGGCTTACGTTCATCCCTCTACGTCCCGAATCTACGGGCGTAGAAGGTCTCTGACGTCCCGTTGAAGGAGACAAGTCATGGCCAACGTCGTACGCGCCGCACTCGTCCAGGCGACCTGGACGGGCGACACCGAATCCATGATCGCCAAGCATGAGGAGCACGCCCGCGAGGCGGCCCGGCAGGGCGCGAAGATCATAGGGTTCCAGGAGGTCTTCAACGCTCCGTACTTCTGCCAGGTGCAGGACGCCGAGCACTACCGGTGGGCGGAGGCCGTCCCGGACGGGCCGACCGTCCGCCGTATGCAGGACCTCGCCCGTGAGACCGGCATGGTGATCGTCGTCCCCGTCTTCGAGCGCGAGCAGTCCGGCTTCTACTTCAACACCGCCGCCGTGATCGATGCCGACGGCAGCTACCTCGGCAAGTACCGCAAGCACCACATCCCCCAGGTCAAGGGCTTCTGGGAGAAGTTCTACTTCAAGCCGGGGAACCTGGGCTGGCCCGTCTTCGACACGGCGGTGGGCAAGGTCGGTGTCTACATCTGTTACGACCGTCATTTCCCCGAGGGCTGGCGTCAACTCGGCCTCAACGGCGCCCAGATCGTTTACAACCCCTCCGCCACCCACCGCGGCCTCTCCGCCCACCTCTGGCAGCTGGAGCAGCCCGCCGCCGCCGTCGCCAACGAGTACTACGTCGCCGCCATCAACCGGGTCGGCCAGGAGGAGTACGGCGACAACGACTTCTACGGCACCAGCTACTTCGTCGACCCGCGCGGCAAGTTCGTCGGCGAGCCGGCCAGCGACAAGGAAGAGGAACTCGTCGTCCGGGACCTGGACTTCGACCTCATCGAGGAAGTACGTCAGCAGTGGGCGTTCTACCGGGACCGCCGCCCCGACGCGTACGAAGGACTGGTGAACCCGTGACCCACCACGTGAACAACCTGCTCGGCCGCCACCAGTCCGTCATGCCCGACTGGCTCTCCCTCTACTACCGGCAGCCGATCGAGATCACCCACGGCGAGGGCCGGTACGTATACGACGCCGACGGCAAGCGGTACCTCGACTTCTTCGGCGGCATCCTCACCACCATGACCGCCCACGCGCTCCCCGAGGTCACCAAGGCCATCAGCGAGCAGGCCGGCCGGATCATCCACTCCTCGACGCTCTACCTCAACCGCCCCATGGTCGAGCTGGCCGAGCGCGTCGCCACCCTCTCCGGCATCCCGGAGGCGAGGGTCTTCTTCACCACCTCGGGCACCGAGGCCAACGACACCGCCCTGCTCCTCGCCACGACGTACCGCCGCTCGAACCAGATCCTGGCGATGCGCAACAGCTACCACGGCCGCTCCTTCTCCGCCGTGTCCATCACCGGCAACCGCTCCTGGTCCCCGACCAGCCTGTCCCCGCTCCAGACGCTGTACGTGCACGGGGGCGTCCGCAGTCGCGGACCGTACGCGCAACTCTCCGACGCCCAGTTCATCGAGGCGTGCGTCGCCGACCTCGAAGACCTCCTCGGGCAGACGGGCGGCCGTGTCGCCGCGCTCATCGCCGAACCCGTGCAGGGCGTCGGCGGGTTCACCTCCCCGCCCGACGGCCTGTACGCCGCGTTCCGCGAAGTCCTCGACCGGCACGGCATCCTGTGGATCACCGACGAGGTGCAGACCGGATGGGGGCGTACGGGCGAGCACTTCTGGGGGTGGCAGGCCCACGCCCAGAACGGGCCGCCGGACATCCTCACCTTCGCCAAGGGCATCGGCAACGGCATGTCCATCGGCGGTGTCGTCGCCCGCGCCGAGGTCATGAACTGCCTCGACGCCAACTCCATCTCCACCTTCGGCGGCAGCCCCATCACGATGGCGGCAGGCCTCGCCAACCTCAACTACCTCCTGGAACACGACCTTCAGGGCAACGCCCGCCGGGTCGGCGGCCTGCTCCTGGAACGGCTGCGCGCCGTCACCGCCGGCGTGCCGTGCGTACGCGAAGTACGCGGCCGCGGCCTGATGGCGGCCATCGAACTGGTCAAGCCCGGTACCGACGAGGCGGCGCCCGAGACGGCGGCGGCCGTACTGGAAGCCGCCCGCGAGGGCGGCCTGCTGATCGGCAAGGGCGGCGGCCACAACACCGCCGTGCTGCGCATCGCCCCGCCACTGACGCTGAACGTCACGGAGGCGGAGGAGGGCGCGCGCATCCTCGAAAAGGCGCTGAGAAACGCCGGGTGAGCCACGGAGCCGCCCCGCCGAGGGCGGCTCCGCCGGCACGTTCCCACGGAGCAGCACGCACTGCTGGGCCCACTCTTCCCGGGAAGGAGCAGGAATCGTGAACCGTACCGTCGTCCGCGGCGGACTCGTCATCACGGCCTCCGACGAGATCCATGCCGACGTCCTGATCGAGGACGGGCGCATCGCCGCCCTCGCCACGCACGGCAGCAGCGCGGCCGGTGCCTGGACCGCCGGCCGTACGATCGACGCCACCGGGAAGTACGTCATCCCGGGCGGCGTCGACGCGCACACCCACATGGAACTGCCCTTCGGCGGCACCTTCGCCTCCGACACCTTCGAGACCGGGACGCGGGCGGCCGCCTGGGGAGGTACGACCACCATCATCGACTTCGCGGTGCAGAGCGTCGGGCACGCGGTGCGCGAAGGTCTCGACGCCTGGTATGCGAAGGCCGACGGCAAGTGCGCGATCGACTACGCCTTCCACATGATCCTCTCCGACGTCAACGAGCACTCGCTCAAGGAGATGGACCTGCTGGTGGGGGAGGGGATCACCTCCTTCAAGCTGTTCATGGCGTACCCCGGTGTCTTCTACAGCGACGACGGCAAGATCCTTCGCGCCATGCAACGGTCCGCCCGGAACGGCGGGCTGATCATGATGCACGCCGAGAACGGCATCGCCATCGACGTCCTCGTCGAGCAGGCGCTGGCCGAGGGCCGCACCGATCCCCGCTACCACGGAGAGGTCCGCAAGGTCCTCCTCGAAGCCGAGGCGACGCACCGCGCGATCCAGCTCGCGCGGGTCGCGGACGCCCCGCTGTACGTCGTTCACGTATCGGCGGAAGAGGCCGTCGCCGAGATCGCCGCGGCCCGCGACAAGGGGCTGAACGTCTTCGGTGAGACCTGCCCCCAGTACCTCTTCCTGTCCACCGACAACCTCGCGGAGCCGGACTTCGAGGGCGCCAAGTACGTGTGCAGTACGCCGCTGCGGCCGCGTGAGCACCAGGCCGCGCTCTGGCGGGGTCTGCGGACCGACGATCTCCAGGTCGTCTCGACGGACCACTGCCCCTTCTGCTTCTCGGGTCAGAAGGAGCTGGGACGGGGGGACTTCTCGAAGATCCCCAACGGCCTGCCGGGCGTCGAGAACCGCATGGACCTCCTCCACCAGGCCGTCGTCGACGGGCACATCTCGCGCCGCCGCTGGATCGAGATCGCCTGCGCGTCCCCGGCCCGCATGTTCGGCCTCTACCCGAAGAAGGGGACGATCGCGCCGGGCGCCGACGCCGACCTCGTCATCTACGACCCGCACGCCGAGCAGACCATCTCGGCGGACACCCACCACATGAACGTCGACTACTCGGCCTACGAAGGAAAGCGGATCACCGGTCAGGTGGAGACGGTGCTCTCGCGCGGCGAACTCGTCATCGACCAGCGGAAGTTCACCGGCCGGGCAGGTCACGGCATCTACACGCCCCGATCCACGTGTCAGGCCCTGAACTGACCCTGAAGCTACCGGGAGGTCCACGTCATGGACTTCGGACTCGTCCTGCAGACCGACCCGCCCGCCTCGGCGGTCGTCGGCCTGATGCGGCGCGCGGAGCGCAACGGCTTCCGCTACGGCTGGACCTTCGACTCCGCCGTGCTGTGGCAGGAACCCTTCGTCATCTACAGCCGCATTCTCGAACACACCGATCGCCTGATCGTCGGACCGATGGTGACCAACCCCGGCACCCGGACCTGGGAGGTCACCGCGTCGACCTTCGCCACCCTCAACGAGATGTACGGCAACAGAACGGTGTGCGGCATCGGGCGCGGCGACTCCGCGATGCGCGTCGCGGGCCGCAAACCCAACACCCTGGCCCGGCTCGGCGAGGCGATCGACGTCATCCGTGACCTGGCCGAGGGCCGGGAGGCGGAGGTCGGTGGGCTGCGGCTGCGGCTGCCGTGGGTGCGCGACGGCCGGCTGCCGGTGTGGATGGCGGCGTACGGGCCCAAGGCGCTGGAACTGGCCGGGCAGAAGGCCGACGGGTTCATCCTCCAGCTCGCGGACCCGTTCCTGACGGAGTGGATGATCAAGGCGGTACGTACCGCCGCGTCGGACGCCGGACGGGACCCGGCGTCCGTGACGATCTGCGTCGCGGCCCCGGCGTACGTCAGCGACGACCTCATCCACGCGCGGGACCAGTGCCGGTGGTTCGGCGGCATGGTCGGCAACCACGTCGCCGACCTGGTCGCCCGGTACGGGGACCACTCCGGCCTGGTGCCGGAGGCCCTGACGGCGTACATCAAACAGCGCCAGGGCTACGACTACAGCCACCACGGGCGGGCCGGGAACCCGGACACCGCCTTCGTGCCCGACGAGATCGTCGACCGCTTCTGTCTCCTGGGACCGGCCGAGGCGCACATCGAGAAGCTCAGGGCGCTGCGCGGACTCGGCGTCGACCAGTTCGCCCTCTACGACATGCACGACGCGCGTGAGGAGACGATCGACGCGTACGGCGCCGAGGTCATCCCCGCGCTCACTTCCTGAGTCACCGGACGCACCGGACGAAGGGTTCCGCCGCCATGACCGCGACCGTCCCCAGCGATTCCCCGCCCCCGCCTCCCATATCCGACCCGGAGGGCCGCGTCGAGCTCGCGCCCGGCGCGGCCGGCTCCGACAGCCGCTTCGTCAACGACGACCTGCTGCCCGTGCCCGTGGAACGGCGCCGGTGGACGACGTACAACTTCGCGGCCCTGTGGGTCGGGATGGCGCACAACATCCCCTCCTGGATGCTCGCTTCGGGGCTCGTCGCCCTCGGCATGGACTGGAAGCAGGCCGTCTTCACGATCGCCCTGGCCAATGTGATCGTGCTGCTGCCGATGCTGCTCACCGGGCATGCCGGACCCAAGTACGGCATCCCCTTCCCGGTACTCGCGCGGGCGTCCTTCGGGCTGCGCGGAGCCAATCTCCCCGCGCTGATCCGGGCGGGGGTCGCCTGCGCGTGGTTCGGCATCCAGACCTGGATCGGCGGCCAGGGGATCTTCGTACTCCTCGGGAAGATCTTCGGCGGGTGGGCGGAGGCGTCGAGGATCGGCGGGCAGCCCTGGACGCTGTGGGTCTGTTTCGTGCTCTTCTGGGTCCTCGAACTCACCATCATCTACCGGGGAATGGAGGCATTGCGGCGCTTCGAGAACTGGGCCGCCCCCTTCGTCATCGTCGGCGCGCTCGTCCTGCTCGGGTGGATGACCTGGAAGGCGGGCGGCGTCGGTCCGCTGCTCGACCAGCCCTCGAAGCTGGGATGGGGGAGCGGCTTCTGGCCCGTCTTCTTCCCGTCGTTGATGGGCATGATCGCCTTCTGGTCGACGCTGAGCCTGAACATTCCCGACTTCACGCGGTTCGCCTCCGGTCAACGCGCCCAGATCTGGGGGCAGTCGCTCGGCCTGCCGACGACGATGACGCTGTTCGCGCTGCTGTCGGTCTTCGTGACGTCGGGCTCGCAGGCGGTGTACGGCGTGCCGCTCTGGGACCCGGTCGCGCTGGCCGCCAAGACCGACAACGTCTTCGGGCTGCTGTTCGCGCTGGTGACGGTGCTGATCGCGACGGTGTCGGTGAACCTGGCGGCGAACGTCGTGTCCCCCGCGTACGACCTGGCGAACCTGGCCCCGAAGGTCATCAACTTCCGCACGGGTGCGCTCATCACGGGTGTGGTGGGTGTCCTCATCATGCCGTGGAAGCTGACCGCCACGCCGGAGCTGTACATCTTCACCTGGCTGGGCGTGGTGGGCGGTCTCCTCGGTACGGTCGCGGGGATCCTGATCGCCGACTACTGGATCATCCGGCGGACGGTGCTGGAGCTGCCCGACCTGTACCGGCCGCAGGGCCGGTACTGGTACACGGCGGGCTGGAACCGGCGGGCGGTGGCGGCGTTCGTCGTGGGCGGTGTACTGGCGGTCGGCGGCTCGCACTCGGCGCCGGGAAAGGGGCCGTTCCCCGAGGACGGACTGATCCCGCTGCTGAGGCCGCTCGCGGATTACGGGTGGGCGGTCGGACTGGGGTGTGCGTCGGTGCTTTACGTGGGGCTGATGTGGTCCGCGCGGCCCCTCAAGCCGACAGGACCAAGGGCCCGCGCGGCCGGCCAGTAGTTCAGGCCTGAGCCGTGACCACCCAGACCCCGGCGCGCAGCAGCACGCCGCGCTCCGTCTCGTACGGAAGCAATGCCTCGCGCATCGCGGCGCGGGACTCGTCCGGGACCGTGCGGTCCGGGGTCCGGGAGAGGAAGAAGTCCACGGCGTCGGCGGCGTCCTTGCCCCAGTGGGTGTCCTCCGTCACCGGCGTCACGTCGATCTCATGGAAACCGGCGCCGGTCAGTACGTCCTCGATGCGGCCGGGCTGCGCAAGGGAAGCCATCGCCTCGGCCAGGCCGCCCCCGCTCGCCTGCTCCTGGCCCAGCAGCGAGGCCAGCCGCCCGAGCGCCCTGCCCTCGTCCGTGCCCGGAGCCGGCGGCCGCGGGCACATGAAGGCGAGCCGGCCGCCGGGGCGCAGGGCGCGGGCGATGTTGGCGAACGCCTCCGTGTGATCGGCGAAGAACATCACGCCGCCCCGGCTGATCGCCACGTCGTACGCCGAAGCCGGGAAGGGATGCACCTGGGCGTCACCCAACTCGTAGCCGAGGTGCGCGAGATGCCCCGACAGGGCGCGGGCCCGGTCGAGCAGTGGCTCCGAGATGTCCACGCCCAGGACGCGCCCCTGCCCGGCCCGGCGGGCGGCCTCCCGCGTCGTACAGCCGCTGCCGCAGCCGATGTCCAGGACGCGGTCCCGGTCACCGATCGCCGCGGCGCCGAACAAGGCGTCGTTGAAACCGGCCATCATGGCGTCGTACCGGTCCTGGTGCTCGGCCCAGTGGCGGCCGACCGGGCCGTTCCAGGCGGCGGCGATCGCGTCGGCCGTCTCGGTCGAGCGGGCGGTGGTGTTCATGCGGGCTCCCGGTGGGCCGTGAGGGCGGCTTCGATGTGTTCGGTGGCTGTGATCGCGCCGTACGCGATCAGATGAACCAGGCAGTGGTCGGTGTGCTGCGGGCCGCGCCAGGCCGCCACGTCCTCGTCCGTGATGCGGTACGGCGCTACGGCGGCCAGCAGCGCGAGCCTCGCGCCGGGGCGCTCCTCCCGGCCCGGCAGCCAGTCACCGGTCAGCCGCGGATGGGCACCGCCGGACGCGGCGACCGCGTCCCGTACGTACGCCTGGTCCTCGTCGGACAGCAGTCCGCCGCCGAGGCGCGCAGCCTCCCGGAGGCCGGCATAGGCCGTGCCTGCCGGGGAACCGGCCGCCCAGGCGGGCTCGGGGCCCGACGTTTCCAGCAGCCCCAGGCCGGCTCCGGGCGTCAGCCGACGGCGCACCGTGCGGGACAGGGAGCGGCCGGCGAGGGAGCGTACGAGGCGGTACCGCTGGGCGTTGCCCGGCAGCATGTTCTCCGTCAGCAGTGACGACACGATCCGGTTGATGAAGTGGAAGGCGAGCGCCGTGCCGATGAACTCGGGTGCGTGCGCGGCGGGGACGGGCGGTTCACCGGCGTCTCCCGTCCGCGTCGCCTTCGCCCACGCGAGCAGCGCCGCGTGCCCGGGGTCCGCCGGGACCTCGCCGCGTGCGACGACCTCGGCGAGGCGGTGGTCGCCGGTGGCGTGCAGCAGCACGGTGTGCGCGTCGACGCAGAAGGGGCAGCGGTTGGCGAGCGACACCCCGGCCGCGACGACCTGCTTCGCCGTACGGGAAGCCCGCCCGGCCAGCAGGGACTCGCGCAGCAGTGCCCAGGCGCCGGTCAGCAGCGGCGGCGAGGGGGAGAGTACGACGAAGGTCGTGGCGTCCTTGATGCCGAAATCGGTGGCCAGCTGGGCGTACACCTCGGCAGTGACGCCGGTCGCGGCCTTGGGAGGTACGGGATCGGTGTAGCGAAAGGGTCCGGTCATGGGGACGATGCTCGCCCGACGGCCCCGCCCCGGTCGTCGTACGGCCGGAGGCATTCCCGGCTGCGCCGGCCACCCCACCGTCACGCCGCGTCTACTTCCCCGGTAGTAGTGCGAAAGCCGTCTCTCCGGAGGAGGCGCGGGACCGCGAGCGCCATCTAGGGTGCGGGCATGCGCGGGGAGCAGCGGGAGAAGCGGGAGAGGCGGGAGTTCGACGCCTGGCGAACGGGGCTTGTCGACACCGCACTTGCGGCCGTCATCGGCGGCGCCGTCCTGCTCGCCGCCTTCACCGTGTCGGGCCCCGGCCCCAGTACTGCCGACGTAGTCCTGATCACGGCCGGGTCGCTCGCGCTCGCGGTGCACCGCAGAGCCCCGGTGGTGTCCCTGGTCTTCACCGCCGCCTGCATGCTCGGTTACGTCGTCCACGCGAATCCGGGGACTTCGGCGGCCTTCCCGGTCATCGCCGGGGTGCACGTCGTGACCAGGGCCGGGCACCGGGCGGCGGCGGTCGGGGTGAGCGTCGTCTTCCTCGTGGGCTTCTTCCTCGCGAGCCCGTCGGGGGGCGGAATCGAGCGGACGCTGCTGCTGCACGGCTGGTTCGTGTGCGCCGGCGTGACCGGACTCATCGACAAGAACTGGCAGGCGTACCTCCGCCAGACCGAACAGCGCGCGGCCGAGGCCGAACGTACGAGGGAGGAGGCGGCGCTGCGCAGGGCGGGGGAGGAGCGGCTGCGGATCGCGCGCGAGCTGCACGACTCGCTCACCCACTCCATCTCGATCGTCAAGCTCCAGGCGGGAGTCGCCGTCCATCTCGCGCGCAAGCGGGGCGAGGACGTGCCGGAGGCGCTGCTCGCCATCCAGGAGGCGAGCGGCGAGGCGATGCGCGAGCTGCGGGCGACGCTGGAGGTGCTGCGTACGGACGTCGTAGCGCCGGGCAGCGGCCTGGCGAGGCTCGGCGAACTGGTCGAGCGGGCCCGTACGGCCGGCCTCGCGGCGTCGGTGACCGTCACCGGGACCGAGCGCGCGCTGCCCGACGACGTCGACCGGGCGGCGTACCGCATCGTCCAGGAGGCACTCACCAATGTCGCCCGGCACGCGGGCCGCGCGAAGACGTCCGTACGACTCGCCTACGCCGCCGACCACTTCTCCATCCACGTCGAGGACGAGGGCTCGGCCGTGCCCGACGGCTTGCCCCCCGCCCCCGGCACCGGCCTGACCGGCATGCGCGAGCGCGTCGCCGCCCTCGGCGGCACCCTGCACGCGGCTCCGCGCCCCGGCGGCGGCTTCTCCGTACGCGCCGAACTGCCGCTGGGGGTACGGTGAGCGACGTGATCCGGGTGCTGATCGTCGACGACCAGGCACTCATGCGGGCAGGCTTCCGCGCCCTGCTGGCCGCCGAGGACGACATCGAGGTCGTCGCCGAGGCCGCCGACGGCCGCCAGGGGCTCGAACTCGCCCGCCGGCACGTCCCGGACGTCGCGCTCGTCGACGTACAGATGCCGGTGATGACGGGCATCGAGACGACCCGCCACATCGCCGCCGACCCGGTGCTGGCCGGGGTGCACGTCGTCATCCTCACCAACTACGGGCTGGACGAGTACGTCTTCGACGCGCTGCGCGCCGGGGCCGCGGGGTTCCTCCTCAAGGACACCGAACCGGCCGAGCTGCTCCAGGCCATCCGCATCGCGGCGCGCGGTGACGCCCTGCTCTCGCCGTCCGTGACCCGCCGCCTCATCACCGAGTTCGTCGCCCGGCCGCCGGACCGCCGCACGGCCCCCGGCTTCGAGACGCTCACGCGGCGCGAGTGCGAGGTCGCGGCGCTGGTCGCCCACGGCCTGACGAACGAGGAGATCGCCGGCCACATGGTGATCAGCCCCTTCACCGCCAAGACCCACGTGAGCCGCGCGATGGTCAAACTGGGCGCCCGCGACCGGGCCCAGCTCGTCGTCTTCGCCTACGAGTCGGGCCTGGTGACCCCGAAGGGGGCGCAGACCTGACCTGGAACGTGGGCGCCAGGTCAAGGGTGGCGGCGGGCCGATCGCGGGCCGAGCAGCCGTCGGACGGCGGCGGCACCGGCCGCAGCGACGGCAACGACTAACGGCCGCTGCCATGACCACTGAGACGCAACCGGCCGCGCTGCACCAGCAGCTGACCGATGAGGCGACCCTGGTACTGGATGCCGTCGACGAACTACACGCCGGTGTCGGCCAGCTGACCGCTGGGCAGGCACGATGCGACGACTCCCAACCCGCTCGGACCCACAGCACAAGATCCTTGGAATGCACGCCAACGGCACTGCGCGCGGTCCGCGTGGCGGTTTTCGATGGTGGGCGGCCTGCGGTTGTGCGCCAGGGGCGCCGAGGTAGGTTCGCCGCCCCGGTCTGCCTGTTCGTCGAGCCGACCGGCTCACGGCCAGGTCGGGGATGGCTACCGTGGGGCTTTGCCGAAGATCATGCGGTGTCCGCGGGCTGTGTCCACGTATTCGCGGACTCGGTGGATGAGCTCGTTCCGGAGCTCGAAGACGAAGCAGTAGTCGTTGGTGTAGTGGTTTTCGTGGGCGAGCGTCGCCGTTATGGTCGCCTCCACGGTCACCCACTATCACCGTCTCTGCGCGACGGTGTATTGGACAAATGTTCCGGTCCATCTCCTCTTAGCCTGGGGCCATGCGATCCAGTGCGCACGAGCGTGGGTCTGTGGCCGGGTGGGGCGTCGTGAGGTCACCGAGGCCAAGCCGCGTGGCCAGAGATGAGCTCCACCCTGTGGAGTGCAATCTGCGTTCGTTCGCTGACTACCGTCCGTGAACCCGGAACTGGCTGTTGTGGAACAGCCTCAGCAGCACACAGACTTGGCACTTGAAGGCTCTGCAGGGTCGATCCTGTACCGGGCAGGAACGTGGAGGCGGCGGCATCCGAAGCGCGTGCATCGGTAACCCTGAAACTCAGCCCGGGCACCCTCGGCGCCGCGGTCCTCGAGAACCTCACCGCGTAGTCAACGCGGCCCGACAGGAGGACAACGGTGGCACGTGCGGTTGGTATCGATCTTGGAACGACCGACTCGGTCGTCTGCGTCCTCCAGGACGGCGAGCCGACCGTCATCCCCAACGCTGAGGGCTTCCGTACCACCCCGTCCGTGGTCGCCTTCGCGAAGGACGGCGAAGTGCTCGTCGGCGAGGCCGCCCGGCGCCAGGCTGTCACCAATGCCAGCCGCACCGTCTGCTCGGTCAAACGGCGGATGGGCACCGACTGGTCGGTACCGATCGACGAGAAGACGTTCAGCGCTCAGCAGATCAGCGCCTTCGTGCTGCGCAAGCTCAAGCGGGACGCCGAGGCGTACCTCGGCGAGAAGGTGACCGCGGCGGTGATCACTGTCCCGGCGTACTTCTGCCAAGCACAGCGGCAGGCCACCCGGGAGGCCGGCGAGCTCGCGGGCCTCGACGTGCCGCGCGTCATCAGCGAGCCGTCCGCTGCGGGCCTGGGCCATGCACTGGGCAAGAGGGGGAAGACAGCGCTTGTCGTGCGCCTGGGCGGTGGCACCTTCGACGTATCGCTGGTGGACGTCGCCGAAGACGCCCACGGCGAACACGTCGTCCAGGTCAAGGCCACCAGCGGCGACGACCGTTTGGGCGGCGACGACTGGGACCAGGCCGTGGCGGACTATCTGGTCACCCGGTTCGAGAACCTGCACGGCGTGGACCTGTCCAGCGACAAGACAGCTATGCAGCGGTTACGGGAGGCGGCCGAGGCGGCGAAGATCGAGCTTTCGTCGTCCTCGCAGACCACGATCGAGTTGCCCTATCTCGCCGCCTCGGCCGAAGGCCCGCTGCACTTGTACGAGCGTGTGACCCGGGCCCGGTTCCAGGAGCTGACCCGTGGGCTGCTGGAGCGCTCCGAGAAGGTCTCGGCGGCGGTCGAGCGTGAACGCCTCGGCGGTCACCAGACCACGTATCACGCGAAACCCCGGGGGCTCATGGTCCCTGCTGTCCTCGCTGCCGCGTTCCTGGTGCTCACCGGCATCGGGATCACCATCCCGAACATGTACCAAGTGGCCGTCTGCGGGCTGTTGACGGCGGTGTTCGGAGCCCTCTTGCTGGGCGCGCGCTACGCCAACCGGCGCTACGCGCAGCTCCAGATCTTCGAGCAGGGTCTGGTCGTCGTCGACGCCGACGGGCGGCCCGCCGCCTGCCGTTGGGACGCGCTGTCGGTGCGTCAGAAGGTTGTCGATCACTACCACTACGGCGTCCCCCAAGGCAGATCCCACGCCTACACCCTCAAGGGCCCGGACGGCGAGACTCTCCTGCACCCCGGGGTCATCCCCTACCCCGAGCACTGGGGCCCCGCCATCCAGGATGCTGTGACCGAGGCACAACTACCCATTGCCCTCGCCGCCGTCCGCAGGGGAGAAACAGTCTCGTTCGGCGACATCTCGGTGAACCGGGACGCGGTCACGGCATACGGCAGATCGGTCACCTGGGACCAGATACGGCAGATCTCGGTTGAGGCCGGCACCGTCTCACTCAACGTCGCGGGCAAGTGGCTCCCCCTGACCAGCAGGAAAGTGAGCCAGATTCCCAACTTCTTTGTCTTTCACGCGCTCGCTGAACACCTGCGCAGGTCCGCTTGACCGGCCGGACCAGGCCCTGGGCAGGGGGCCGTCCGTCGCCTCTGACTCCGACCGTCTGGTGTCCGCCGCCGCGGCTGGGGGGAGGGGGCGCTCCGACGTTGTGGGGGTGGTCAGGGCTGCCAGGTTTCGGTGGCGTACTTCTTCATCACTTCAGCGATGTCTGCCGGGTTGAGGCCCTCGGGCCCCGGCTTGAGGCGCGTCAGGTCCCGGAAGTACTCCATGTACAGGTCGGGCGTGGAGGTGAACAGGATGCTGGCGTCCTGGTCGGAGTCCGGGTTGGCGAAGGTATGAGGGGTACCGACGGGGGCGGTGACCAGCTGGCCGGGGCTCACCCGGTGCGTGTCGTGGCCGGAAGTGAAATCGACCGTGCCCGACAGGACGAAGAAGGTCTCTTCGTGCTTGCGGTGCAGGTGCTGCGGCGGGCCGTTGAAGCCAGGCGCCAGCCACAACTCGGCGACGCCGAGGCGCTTGTTCGTACGGGAACCGTCCTCCAGGATCCGCACCCGGGTGGTGCCCATGTCCAGAAGGTCACCGTCGTCTTGCGTCACGAGGTTGATGGTCACGGCCGAAGCTCCTTCGATCGTCGGGTGCTCAGTAGGGAAACAGGTGCAGTTTGCGCCGGTAATGGATGATGTGCTCGCTCAACGCGCGGCAACGGCCGGATGCGCTCTCGCTGTGGCCGCGCGCCGGCCCCGCCTGGGCGTTGCCCTGCCCGGCCGCCGGTCGCCCGTTCCGGTCCACCCGCGGCCGCCGTCTTTGCGTTGTCGACACCCCTGGGCTGGTGTGTGTCTGGGGTGTGTGCTGCGCTCACTGATGTGTCATCCGGTGGCTGCGGTTGGGCCGTACGGCCCATACCGCACCGCACAGCCACGCGAACTGCTCGACGGCGAGAGGCCGCATGTTTACCACCCGCCCCACCCTCCAAGGCACCTTCGGCATGGTGTCCTCCACCCACTGGCTCGCCTCCCAGTCGGCGATGGCGGTCCTGGAGGACGGCGGCAACGCCTTCGACGCCGCCGTCGCCGCCGGATTCGTCCTGCACGTCGTCGAACCGCACCTCAACGGGCCCGCGGGCGAAGTGCCGGTCATCCTCGCGCCGGTGGGCGCACCGGTGCGGGTGCTCTGCGGGCAGGGGCCCGCGCCCGCCGGCGCGAGCGCCGGTCACTACCGGGCGCTCGGACTCGGCCTCGTGCCGGGCACCGGGCCGCTGGCCGCCGCCGTGCCGGGAGCGTTCGACGCGTGGATGCTTCTCCTCCGTGATTACGGCACCAAGTCGCTCAGCGAGGTGCTGCGGTACGCCATCGGGTACGCGCAGGACGGACACGCGCCCGTCGAGCGGGTCGGTGAGACCGTGGAGACGGTGCGCGCCCTGTTCGAGGAGGAGTGGACCTCGTCAGCCGAGGTGTACCTGCCGGGCGGCAGGGCCCCCACTCCCGGCGAGCTGCTGCGCAACCCCGCCCTCGCCGCCACCTGGCGCCGCCTGATCGCCGAGGCCGAGGCGACGGGCGGCCGCGACCGGGTGAGACAGATCGACGCGGCGCGTGCGGTGTGGCGCGAGGGGTTCATAGCGCAGGCGCTGGTACGGCAGGCCGCCCGCCCCACCATGGACACCAGCGGCGTCCGGCACACGGGGACGCTGTCCGCCGCCGACCTGGCCGGCTGGTCCGCGACGTACGAGGCGCCCGTCACGTACGACTGGAACGGCTGGACGCTGTGCAAGGCGGGCGGC
Organism: Streptomyces sp. ISL-99; assembly: GCF_018614005.1. Taxonomy (NCBI): domain Bacteria; kingdom Bacillati; phylum Actinomycetota; class Actinomycetes; order Kitasatosporales; family Streptomycetaceae; genus Streptomyces; species Streptomyces sp. ISL-99. Next base: position 73,669 of record NZ_JAGGPC010000043.1, on the reverse strand, counting down.
TGGAGCCAGGGGCCCGCCTTCCTCCAGCAGCTCGCGCTGCTGCCCCCGCGACTGCCCGCGTACGGCTCCGCCGACTACGTCCACCTGCTGATCGAGGGGTGCAAGCTCGCGATGGCGGACCGGGAGGCCTGGTACGGCGACGCCGCCGATGTGCCCGTCGACGCGCTGCTTTCGGATTCGTACAACGCTGGGCGCCGGGCGCTCGTGGGGGACAGGGCCTCGCTGGAGCTGCGGCCCGGGAGCCCCCAGGGGCGTACGCCCGTGCTGAGCGCGCACGCGTCGGCCGTCGCCGCCGGGGAGCTGGGAGCCGAGGCCGCGAACCCGGCCGCCGGCGCCGGCGAACCGACCGTCGCCGGGAACGGGGCGACCCGCGGCGACACCTGCCACCTGGACGTCGTCGACCGCTGGGGCAACATGGTCGCGGCCACGCCGAGCGGCGGCTGGCTCCAGTCCAACCCGGTGGTTCCGGAGCTCGGCTTCCCGCTCGGTACGCGGCTGCAGATGGCGTGGCTGGACGACGGGCTGCCGAACACACTCACGCCCGGACGGCGGCCGCGCACCACCCTGAGCCCGTCGCTCGCGCTGCGGGACGGAGCGGCTGTCATGGCCTTCGGTACGCCCGGCGGTGACCAGCAGGACCAGTGGCAGCTGCACTTCTTCCTCGCGGTCGCGCTCGCCGGCGCGACGGCGCGCGGCACACTCGCCCTGCAGGAGGCCATCGACGCGCCCAACTGGCACAACGACTCCTTCCCCGGCTCCTTCCATCCGCGCGGGATGCGGCCGGGGAGCGTCACCGTCGAGTCGCGCATGGACGCGCGAGTCGTCGGGGAGCTACGGCGCCGGGGGCACCACGTGACGGTCGGGGGTCCCTGGTCGGAGGGGCGGCTGTGCGCGGTCGCGAGGGAGCCGCGGACGGGTGTGCTGTCCGCCGCGGCGAACCCCAGGGGAATGCAGGGTTACGCGGTCGGACGGTGACGGCACCGCGCGTTGCCTGCATTGTCAGCGGGCCGTGCTTTGCTGGATACATGATCGATGACAAGTTGTCCGACGTCGAAGAGGCCCTGCGCAAGGCGGCCGCCGCCGAGATCCTGCCGCGGTACCGCCAGCTCGCCGCACACGAGATCGTCGAGAAGACCGGGCCGCACGACCTGGTCACCATTGCCGACCGCCAGGCGGAGGAGCACCTCACGGCCTCACTGACCCGGCTGCTGCCGGGATCAGTGGTCGTGGGCGAGGAGGCGGTCCACGAGGACCCGGCCGTGTACGAGGCGCTGGGCGGCGACGCGCCGGTGTGGATCGTGGACCCGGTGGACGGGACCCGGCAGTTCGTCCGCGGCGAGGCGGGTTTCTGCACGCTCGTCGCCCTGGCGCACCGGGGCGACGTACTCGCCTCGTGGACGTACGCGCCCGTGCTCGACGAGATGGCCGTGGCTGTGCGCGGTGACGGGGCGCGGCTGAACGGTGAGGTGCTGCGGGCGGGAGTTCCGGGCACGGGCGCGACGCTGCGGGTCGCCACGTCCCATCCGGACTTCACGACGGAGCGGCAGAAGGCGGCGCTGCTCGGCCTGAATGTGAAGGGCGTCGAGGCCCGCCCCTGCGGGTCGGCCGGACTTGAGTACCTGGCGGTGGCCAGGGGCGACCTGGACGCGGTGGCGTTCTCGTGGGAGCTCGCCTGGGACCACGCGGCGGGACTGCTGCTGGTCGAGGAGGCGGGCGGTTCGCACGCGACCGTCGAGGGGGAGCGGTTCCGGCTGACGGGAGGCAACGCACTGCCGTTCACGGCCGCGCGGGACGCGGCCACGGTGGCACGGGTGGTCGCGCTGCTGGGTGGCGGGGCGGCGTAAGGGCGGGGCGGGGCGGTAGCGGTGTGGCGTGCACTTCCGGCCACCCGACCCTCCCGCCGTCCGCGCTCCCATGGCCAGGAATATCCTGGGGCTCCTGGCCATCGGCTGACGAAGGAGTCCGAAGGTGCCGTCGATGCTCGATGCCGTCGTCGTAGGGGCGGGGCCCAACGGACTGACCGCCGCTGTCGAACTCGCCCGCCGGGGCTTCTCGGTGGAGGTGTTCGAGGCGCTGGACACCGTGGGGGGCGGCGCCAGGACCGAGGAGCTCACCCTCCCCGGGTTCCGGCACGACCCCTGTTCCGCCGTGCACCCGCTGGGTGCGGGGTCGCCGGCCTTCAAGGCCATGCCGCTCGGCCGGTACGGGCTGGAGTGGTTGCACCCCGAGCTGCCCATGGCCCATCCCTGGGACGACGGCACCGCGGCTGTGCTGTCCCGGTCGGTCGCCGAGACCGCTGCTTCGTTCGGCGCGCAGGACGCCGGGACGTACCGGCGGCTCGTCGCGCCGTATCTGACGAAGTGGGACACGCTGGCCCGGGACTTCATGTCGCTGCCGTACAGCGCGCTGCCACGCGACCCGCTCACTCTGGCCCGGTTCGGTGTCGACGGACTTCCGCCCAGTACGTGGCTGATGCGCCGGTTCCGCGACGACAAGGCGCGCTCCCTGTTCGCCGGGCTCGTCGCACACGTCATAGCGCCGCTGGGCGGTCTCGCGACGAGCGCCGTCGGGCTGGTCTTCGCCCTTGCCGCGCACACCGGTGGCTGGCCGATGCCGCGCGGCGGGTCGCAGTCGATCTCGGACGCGCTGGCGGCGTATCTGCGTGATCTCGGTGGGGTGGTGCACACCGGCTTCGAGGTCAAGCGGCTGGATGACCTGCCGCCCGCGCGCGCGTACGTCTTCGACACGTCGCCCACCGCGCTGGCGCGGATCGCCGGACTCGGGCAGGTGTACGAGAAGTACCGGTACGGCGCGAGCGTATTCAAGATCGATTACGCGCTTGACGGGCCGGTGCCCTGGACGGCGGAGGAGGCCCGGCGGGCCGGTACCGTCCAAGTCGGCCCGACCAGCGGCGAGATCGGCACCGCGCTGAAGCAGGCCTCGGGCGGTACGGCTCCCGGGACACCGTTCCTGATCACCGCCCAGCCGAGCCTGGTCGACCCGTCCCGCGCCCCCGAGGGCAAGCACGTCTTCTGGGCGTACGGTCATGTCCCGCACGCCTGGAACGGCGACCTGACCGACGCGATCGAGCGGCAGATCGAACGCTTCGCGCCCGGCTTCCGCGACCGCGTGCTCGCCCGGGCCACCGCGGGACCGCCGGAACTGGCCGCCCGCAACGCCAACTACATCGGCGGGGACATCGCGTGCGGCGCGGCGTCGGGACTCCAGCTGATGCTGCGGCCGAAGGTGACTCTCTTCCCGTACGCGACAAAGCATCCGGCGGTCTTCATCTGCTCCTCCGCGACTCCGCCGGGACCCGGCGTGCACGGCATGTCGGGGCACAACGCGGCGAAGGCGGTCTGGCGGCGGTTGCGCGCGGCCTGAAACCCAGTCGTAGAAGGAGGAGCGAGGAGCCGTGGGAGGAGAGGATGGGCCCATGACGGCCATCACTCTCGTACGCGGTGACATCACCGAGCAGCACGTCGACGCCATCGTCAACGCCGCCAACTCGTCCCTGCTGGGCGGCGGCGGCGTCGACGGCGCCATCCACCGCAAGGGCGGCCCCGCCATCCTGGCCGACTGCCGCCGCCTGCGCGCCTCCCCGTACGGAAAAGGGCTGCCGACCGGGCGGGCGGTCGCCACGACGGCGGGGGAGCTGGACGCGCGGTGGGTGATCCACACGGTTGGTCCGGTGTGGCAGCCGGATCAGGACCAGTCCGGGCTGCTCGCCTCCTGCTACCGCGAATCGCTGCGCGTGGCGCGGGAGCTCGGGGCGGCGACCGTCGCGTTCCCCGCCATCTCGACCGGTATTTTCCGGTGGCCGCTGGGCGACGGCGCACGCATCGCCGTCCGTACGGTCCGGGAGGAGGCCGGCGGATCGGTCACCGAGGTACGGTTCGTGCTCTTCGACGAGGCCGCGTACGGGGCGTTCGAAACGGCCCTGGCAGCCGCACCGTGATGTCGGATTCTCGCCAGCCCCGGGTGGGCGGCGTGCCCGATGCTTGAGCCATGCACACCGACACCGAGCGTTGCGTACGCGCCGTCCAGTCCAAGGACTCGCGCTTCGACGGCTGGTTCTTCACCGCGGTCCTGACCACCCGGATCTACTGCCGCCCCAGCTGCCCGGTGGTGCCGCCCAAGGTCGAGAACATGACCTTCTACCCGAGCGCCGCCGCCTGCCAGCAGGCCGGTTTCCGGGCCTGCAAGCGCTGCCGGCCCGACACGAGCCCCGGCTCCCCGAATGGGGTCTCCCCTGCTCGAACGGAGTTGAGAGCTTGGGGATGGAACGCCCGCGCCGACGCCGTCGCCCGCGCGATGCGCCTGATCAGCGATGGTGTCGTCGACCGCGAGGGCGTGCCCGGGCTCGCCGCGCGCCTCGGCTACAGCACCCGGCAGATCGAGCGGCAACTGCTGGCCGAGCTCGGCGCGGGGCCGCTCGCCCTCGCCCGGTCCCAGCGCGCCCAGACCGCCCGCCTGCTGATCGAGACGACCCCGCTGCCCATGGCGGACGTGGCCTTCGCTGCCGGATTCTCGTCGGTACGCACGTTCAACGACACGGTCCGCGAAGTCTTCGCCCTGTCGCCGAGCGAACTGCGCAGCCGCGGCGGGAAGCAGCCGCACACCCCCGGCGCGATCGCGCTCCGGCTGCCGTTCCGCGCCCCGCTCAACCCCACCAACCTCTTCGGCCACCTCGCCGCGACCGCCGTACCGGGCGTCGAGGAATGGCGCGACGGAGCGTACCGGCGCACGCTCACCCTTCCGTACGGCCACGGCATCGCGACCCTGACCCCGCATCCCGACCACATCGGCTGCCTGCTGTCCCTCACCGATCTGCGCGACCTGACCATCGCCATCAGCCGCTGCCGCAGGCTGCTCGACCTCGACGCCGACCCGGTCGCCATCGACGACCAGCTGCGCACCGACCCGCTGCTCGCCCCGCTCGTAGACAAGGCGCCGGGGCGCAGGGTGCCGCGTACGACCGATGCGGCGGAGTTCGCGGTACGCGCGGTGCTCGGCCAGCAGGTTTCGACGGCTGCGGCCCGCACGCACGCGGCCCGCCTGGTCAGCGCGCACGGCACGCCGGTCGACGATCCGGCGGGCGGGCTCACCCACCTTTTCCCGGACCCCGCCGGGCTGGCCGCGCTCGACCCCGAGTCGCTCGCCCTGCCGCGCAGTCGCCGCACGACGTTGATGACGCTGGTCTCCTCGCTCGCCGACGGCAGTCTCACGCTCGGCGTCGACAGCGACTGGGAGCGGGCCCGCGCCCAGCTCATGGCGCTGCCGGGCTTCGGGCCCTGGACGGTCGAGGTGATCGCGATGCGGGCCCTCGGAGACCCGGACGCGTTCCTGCCGACCGACCTCGGGATCCGGCGGGCCGCGCGGGAGCTGGGGCTGCCGTCGACGCCGGCGGCGTTCACGGCGCGGGCGTCGGTCTGGCGGCCGTGGCGGGCGTACGCCGTCCAGTACCTCTGGGCCACCGACGATCACCCCATCAACAACCTCCCGGTATGAGGAGCGCGTCCATGCACATGCACCTGCACACCAAGCAGCACAGCGTTGTCGACAGCCCGTACGGTCCCCTGACGCTGGTCGCGACGGACGGCATGCTGTCGGGTCTGTACATGACGGACCAGCGCCACCGGCCGCCGGAGGAGTCGCTCGGTGAACGGGCGACGGGGATCCTGGGGGAGGCCGTCCGGCAGCTCGACGCGTACTTCGCGGGCGAGCTGAAGGAGTTCGACCTGGAGCTGAGCCTCGGCGGCACGCCGTTCCAGCGCGGCGTCTGGGCGCAGCTCCAGCAGATCCCGTACGGCGAGACCTGGACGTACGGCGAACTCGCCGAGCGCCTCGGCAATCCGGCGGCGTCCCGCGCGGTGGGCCTGGCCAATGGCAAGAACCCGGTCGGCATTATCGTGCCCTGCCACCGGGTGGTCGGGGCCGCGGGGAGCCTCACCGGCTACGGGGGCGGTCTGGAGCGGAAGCGGAGGCTGCTGGCGTTCGAGGCGGGCGGGGCGGACGGCGGCCGGCTCTTTTAGGGCGGGTGCGGGTGCGGGTCCGCTGCGCGGGGCTTGTTCCCCGACCCGCTCCTTCCCGAACTGGGGCGCTGCCCCAGACCCCGCTCCTCAAACGCCGGAGGGGCTGGAGGGGGCCGGGGTATGGGGCGTCCGGGGGTCTGGGGGCTTGCCCCCTCACGCGGCGGAGCCGCAAAGTGTCACAGCGGGAAGGGGCGGGTCGGGGAACAGGCTCCGCCGCAGGCGGGCTAGTCGGTGACCGGGGTGACCGGGGTCGGGGGGCGGCCCGTCCAGCGGTGCAGGACCGCCCGTGCCGTCTGCTTCGTCACGCCGTCCTCCACCACCGTGCCCGCCTCCACGAGGTAGAAGCGGCCGTCGTCGAGCGAGATCAGACCGTACTGCCCGCCGGACTCCCACCCGTACGTCCCCGACGCCTCATGGTGCAGCCCCGCGCGGAGCAACGGCAGCAACTGGCCGACCTCCGGCTCCGGCTGACCGGTGACCGGCCCGGTGACCGGCCGCTTCGAACCGTCGGCGATGAAGAGCGAGTAGTTGGGGAACTGCGGCTTCGCGCCCTTGTAGACCGCCATCAGCCAGTTGCCGGTGTGCGCGTCGTACTCCAGATTCTGCACGCCGTAACGCGTGTTGCCGGTGCGGACGAAGTACTTGCCGTCCACGTACGCGGGACCGCTGGTGTGCGGCGCGCTCTCCGGCAGCGGTCGCTCGTACTTGCGCCACTTCCGTACGTCGTACTGGAGCAGGACCTGATGGTCGTTGTCCTGCCGCTTGACGTTCGAGTAGATGCCGTACGCGACCGTCAGGACCTGCTTGCCGCGCTTGAGGAGGCTGCCGCGGTCGAGCTCGGGCCCGAAGGCGACTCCGTCGATCCCGCTGCACCCGTACCGGTGGTCGGGGGTGTTCGCGGTGTCGCCGTCGAACTTCCCGTCGCCGTTCATGTCGGCCGTGTAGTCGTCCACGACCTCCTGGAGGTGGACGGTCGACACGACGTCGCTGGTCCGCGCGTCCATGCCCATGCGGTTGATGCGGTCCACATCGAGAATCGCGATGTAGAAGGCCTTCGCGGACTTGTACTCCAGCGAGCCGTAGACCCGCCCGTCCGTCGTGTTGTAGTCCAGATCGCCGAGATGCCCGGTGAATCCGGATACGGAACCCACCGGATTTCCGCGCAAATCAGTCTTGACGAGGAGGTTGGTGAAGGAGAAGTACATGAACCCCTTGCGGCGGTCCACCGCCACGCCCTGGACATGACCCGCCTTCCACGCGCCGCCCTTTATCTCGGCGGGCAGGTGTCTCCCCTTGGAGGCCGCGGCCGTTGACGTCCGCTCGGACGGTTCCTCCGCTCCAGCTGTGACGGTGCCCTGGGCCACAAGGGCCCCGGCAGCAAGGACAGTCAGGACTCCGCCGGCGAATGTGCGTCGCATGGGCTCTCCAGATTTCGTCGAGGAACGAAGCGGAACGAAAGCGGAACGATGGCGAACGATGACGATGGCGAACGAAGGAGTGGGGGATGCCAGGCACTCTAGGCCGCGCTGTGGTCCGTTCGGTGCACTCCGGTGCAACACCGGGTGAAGGCACTGAGGCAACAGACCGTAGAGGTCACCGGGGTTGACGGACAGGCTTGATTCAGCCGAGCACCAGCCGCGCCGTACGGTGGGCCAGTTCGGTGATCCGTACGCCGTCGAACCCGAACACCGCGCTGCGCACCGTGTCCTCCAGCGGCTCGGTCCACTGCCGTCCGATGCCGGCCGCCCCGGCCAGCACCCCGGCCACCGAGCCCGCCGTCGCTCCGTTGGAGTCGGTGTCGAGCCCGCCGCGCACGGTGAGTGCGATGGTCCGGGTGAAGTCGCCGTCGCCGTACAGCAGTCCGGCCGTGATGACCGCGGCGTTCGGGACGACGTGGATCCAGCCGAGCCGGCCCGTCTCCTCGTCCATCGCGGTGAGCGTGTCCTCCCACGCCGCACCGGCCGCGTGCAGGGCGAGCGTGTGACGGACCGTACGGGCGAGGCGGCTGCTCGCAGGTACGCGCTCCAGCGCCGCCTCCAGAGCGGCGCGCGGCCCGGACGCGGTGAACGCTGCGGCGATCAGCGCGGCCGCCCACATCGCGCCGTACACGCCATTGCCGGTGTGCGACAGGACGGCGTCGCGGCGGGCCAGCGCGGCCGCCCGGTGCGGGTCGCCCGGATTGGTCCAGCCGAAGATGTCGGCGCGGATGAGGGCGCCGATCCACTCCTGGTACGGGTTCTCGTAGGTGGCGGTCAGCGGCGGCCTCAGGCCGTTCGCGAGATTGCGGTACGTCACCCGCTCGGCGGTGAACGTCTGCAGATACGGCAGGCGCAGCAGCCACAGTTCGCCGACCTCCTCGGTGGTGAAGGCGAAGCCGTGGGTCTCCAGCAGGTGCAGACCGAGGATCGCGTAGTCGACGTCGTCGTCCCGGCAGCTGCCGCTGATCCGGCCGCGTACGCAGTGCTGCCATTCGGGACGCAGTTCGAAAGCGGTCGTGGCGGCCGGGGGCTCGGGCAGGTAGTCGGTGAGGGGGAGTGCGCCGGTCAGCCGCAGATAGCGGTCGATGCGTGCCCGCGTCCAGTAGTCGCCGCGCTCCACGGGCTTGCCCAGCATGTTGCCCGCGATTCTGCCCAGCCAGCCACCGAGGATCCGGTCGGCCGTGTGCGTGCTGTGTGGCGTCATGCGTCGGGTCTACCCGCTTCCGGTGGTCACGCATGGGGGATTCATGTGATTTTCACTGGTATGCGAGAGAAGTGAGACACGCGGTGCGCGATGAGGTGTCGCGACTCCACTCCGGCCGCCGCCGATGGGGTGAACCTGTTCGATCGGGTCGGTACGCATGGCGACCCACTATGGGCGTAAAAAGATGACAAGTCTGGTTGGCGTGCCGTTCGGGGGAGCCGGGCCACGCCGGACGCCCATGGGCAGGGGCCCCTTCCTGCGGATAAGGTCGGGGCGGCGCGACTGCCTGTTCGAAAGCAAGGGATAGCAAGGTGACGGACGGAGCAGTAACTGAGACCGCCCGCGTGCTCGTCGCGGCGGACAAGTTCAAGGGCTCGCTCACGGCCGTGCAGGTCGCGGAGCGGGTGACGGCCGGGCTGCGGCGGGTCGTCCCCGGCGTAAGCGTCGAGGCACTGCCTGTCGCCGACGGCGGCGACGGCACGGTGGCCGCGGCGGTCGCGGCCGGGTTCGAGCGCCGGGAGGTACGGGTCACCGGACCCCTCGGCGAGCAGCTCACGGCGGCGTTCGCGCTGCGCGACGGCACCGCCGTGGTCGAAATGGCGGAGGCCTCGGGCCTCCAGCACCTCCCCGAGGGTGTATTCGCGCCGCTCACCGCGACGACGTACGGCTCCGGCGAGCTGCTGCGCGCCGCACTCGACGCGGGCGCCCGCACGATCGTCTTCGGCGTCGGCGGCAGCGCCACCACCGACGGCGGCGCGGGCATGCTGGCCGCGCTCGGCGCGCGCTTCCTGGACGCGGCGGGCGAACCGGTCGGTCCTGGCGGCGGGGCTCTGCGCGACCTGGCGACGGCCGACCTGTCCGGCCTGGACCCGCGTCTCACCGACGTGGACCTGGTCCTGGCCAGCGACGTCGACAACCCGCTGACCGGGCCGAAGGGCGCGGCGGCGGTGTACGGACCGCAAAAGGGCGCCAGCGAGGAGGACGTGGCCACGCTCGACGCGGCCCTGGACCACTACGCCTCCGTACTCGGGCCGCAGTACGCCGACTCGCCCGGCGCGGGTGCGGCGGGCGGCATCGGGTACGGCGCGCTGATCGCGCTCGGCGCGAGCTTCCGGCCCGGCATCGAGGTGATGCTGGACGTCCTCGGATTCGCCGAGGCGCTGTCCCGCGCGACCCTCGTCATCACGGGTGAGGGCTCGCTCGACGCCCAGACCCTGCACGGCAAGGCGCCGGCGGGTGTGGCGGCGGCGGCGCGCGCCAAGAACGTCGAGGTCATCGCGGTCTGCGGCCGCCTGGCCCTCCCCCCGGAGGTCCTCGGGGCGGCCGGCATCCGCCGCGCGTACGCCCTGGCCGACCTGGAGCCGGACCCGGCCCGCTCGATGGCCCAGGCGGGCCCGCTGCTGGAACGAGTGGCCGAGAACATCGCCCGCGACTTCCTGACCTGACGGCACCGGGGGCGGGTGGCGGTGGCGGGGGACCGCGTGCCCTGCGGGGCGCGTTGTCCTCAATCGCCGGACGGCTTGATTTCCGGGGCGCGGCCCAGCTTCCGAGCCGCGCCCCAAGGCCCGCCGTCGCTGACGAGCAGCTCCGGCCCGGGATGCTAGAGCTGCCGAAGGTGGTCACGCAGACTGCGGGCGACCTGCGCCATGAGGGCGTCGGCGCCGGGCTGGGTGCCCGCCGGAACGAGTGACTCGGTGAGGACGGCGATGGCGAAGGCATGACCGTCGGAGTGCTCGACGACACCGATCTCGTGGCGGAGGTTGAGCAGAGTGCCGGTCTTGGAGGACCAGGTGGTGGCGTCGGAGCTGAAGTCCGGGGCGAGCCGGTGCCGGATCAGGTTGTGCGCCATGAGGCCGCGCACGCGCCCGGCCACTTCCGGGTCGACCTTCGAGGGTGTCCACAGGGCTTGCAGCAGTTCGACGTAGGCGCGTGCGCTGCCGGTGTTGGCGCGGGTGGTGTCGAGCTGCGGCACCCGATGTCCCCGGCCGCTGGTGCCCGCCTCGATGGCGAGGGCGTGGGCGAGATGGGCCTGGGCGGCATCGAAGCGTTCCACCGGGGTGTCGGACAGCTCCCGCATGCTGTGCCGGACGGTGAGGCCGCGCAGGCCGAGCTCGTGGAGGATGTCGGCGACCCGGGCGGGCGGGGTGAGGTCGAACAGCGCGTCGGCAGCCGTCCCGTCACTCACACAGATGCTCAGGTAGAGCAGGTCGTCGATCGCGATCCGGGCGGGGTGGCGGAAGCGGCTCAGGCCGGTGGGGCCGGGCGTGGTGATCCGGCCGGGTCGTACGTCGAGCATCGTCGCTCCGTCGAGCTCGCCCCGTCGGATGCGCTCTGCCGTCGCCAGCGCGAGCGGGACCTTGACCAGGGAAGCGGCGGGGAGCTGAGTGTCCGGCTCGATCCCCAGCTCTTCCCCCGTGTGCAGATCCCGCACGAGCAGGCAGCCGTGCAGACCGCCGTCGAGCAACTGCCGGCGCAGGTCGCGAAGCAGTGCCTCGGTGCTCACGCCGCCGCCCCCCGCGCCGTGCCCGCCCGGGTTCCCGCGCCGAGGCAGCGGGCGACGGCGTCTCCCAGGCGCGCTTCGATGTGCTGCGGATTGCGGTCCGCGGCGACCGCGAGGGCGTACCCCCGGCTGAGCGTGGTCTCACCGATGGGCCGCCAGCTCAGGGCGAGTGCCTCAGCCTGTGCGGGGGAGCACAGCAACAGGTCGCGGGTGCAGAGGACTTCTGCCGCGGCGCTCGTCAGGTCGGCCCCGGCGACGAGCTGTGCGGGCCGCAGGCCCACCGCGTCGCGCAGCCGCGTCAGCGGGTCGCGGACGTGTGGCACGGCGTCCTCCGGCTGGATCCAGATACGGCGGGCCGGGCCGGGGGAGGCTCGTCCCAACCGCAGCGTTTCGAGGTAGACGCGCTTCACGCCCGGATCCTGGGCACCGGCAAGCCCGAGCGGCACCGACCACGTCGCCTCGTCCGCGGGCACCGCGAGCAAGGCGGCACGCACCTGCTGCGAGTGGATGAGCTCCATGCGCTGCGCGGGCGCCGCGACACGGAGGTCGAGGGTGACACCGTGCCCTCGTGCCTCGGCGACGAGGCGGGCGAGACCGGCCGTGGAGCAGATGCCGGGCACCGCGAGCCGCCACGGCTTGCGCTTGGCGGCTTCCGCCTCGTGCAGCAGCACATCGGCCGCCTGCACGAGCTGCCTGGCCGCCGGCAGCATGTCCCGGCCGAAGGGGGTGAGGACGGCCCGCCGCGACGTGCGCTCGAACAACGGCTCACCGAAGCGTTCCTCCAGGGCGGCGACGCGACGGCTGGCCACCGACTGGGACATCCGGGCAGCGGCCGCCCCGACGGTGAAACCGCCGTACTCGCTGACGCTCACGAACGCGCGACACGCTCCCACCAGATCCACAGCCTGACTCTATGCCAGTTCGGCATGGAACAACGCGTGAGCGTATTGGACCGCATGACCGCCCGGGCGCGAGGGTGATCCCAGCAGCCACCACCACGTACGGGACGGGCCGTGTCGCTCCGTCCCCCATGCGCCCCCGGTGCGGGGCGTCCTGGAGGTTTGAACCATGCAGCACAGTCATGCCCGGCGCGCCGTTCTTGGTGCCCTTGCCACGCTCTCCCTCGTCCCGCTCGCCGCCTGCGGCCAAGGCGATTCCTCGGCCTCATCGCCTCCGTCTCCCGCTGCGTCCGCGCCGCAGAAGGAGACGACGAGGCCGGTTGCGGCTGCGAGGCCTTTCGCCCGCGAACTGAAGGAACTTGAGAGCAAGTTCGACGCGCGGCTGGGTGTCTACGCCGTCGACACCGGCACCGGGCGCGAGGTGGCCTACAACGATGGCGAGCGGTTCCCCTACGCCTCCACCTTCAAGGCGCTTGCCGCCGGCGCCGTGCTGCGCGAGTACTCCCCGAGCGGCATGGGCCGGGTGATCAAGTACTCCAGGGACGATCTGATCGCCAACTCCCCGGTGGCCGAGAAGCACGTCGAGACCGGGATGAGCCTGCGGGCGCTGTGCGACGCCGCCGTCCGCTTCAGCGACAACACCGCGGCCAACCTCCTCCTGGACCAACTGGGCGGCCCCCGGGGCATGGACGCCGTACTCGAAGAGCTGGGCGACGACGTCACCCGGATGGAGCGCCGCGAGCCGCAGCTCAGTGAATGGGACCCACGCTCCACGCGTGACACGACCACGCCGCGCGCGCTGGCCGGCGACCTGCGCGCGTTCGTTCTCGGAGACGTCCTCGGCAAGGGCGAACGCGCGCAGCTCACGAAGTGGCTGCGGACCAACACCACCGGAGCCGAGGTCATCAGGGCCGGGATGCCCAAGGACTGGGTGGTCGGCGACAAGACGGGAACCGGCAGCACCTACGGCGCCCGCAACGACATCGCCGTGGTGTGGCCCCCCGACGCCGCTCCCATCGTCGTGGCGATCATGTCGAACCGCAGCGAAAAAGACGCCGACCACGACAACCAACTGATCGCGGAAGCGGCATCCGTCGTCGCCGGCACGCTGTCGTAGCCAAGACGCCGTGCCCGGCTGGTACTTACGATCGGTGGCGGATCAATCGAAATACGATTCGAGTGTGCCGCGACGCCGGACATCGAGCGTCGCGCAGTGGAACGAGCCGCCGAACGGCGCGTAGTGCAGCAGGTCGCACGGGATCGGCTCGAACCCCCACTTTTCCAGCGCGCGCAGCATGTCGGTGTGGTGCCGCTCCGCGATCACCCGCTTTTCGTCGACCATGAGCAGGTTCATGCTGAGCCACTTGCCGCACATCGAGGTCATCTTGAGCAAGCGCTCGTCGATCGGGTTGGGCTGCGGGGCGATCAGGACGTCCCACGAGCTCAGGACGTCGGGCAGGCGGTCGACGTCGATGTATTCGGGATTGACCAGTACCTTGCCGGGCGCGAGCAAGAGGAACGTCGTGTCGATGTGCATGGGCGTGCGGCAGCGGCTCTCGATCTCGTGGATGCGATACCCGGGTCCGAGATGGCGGCGCAACCAGTCGATGCCCATGCGGTTGGTGACGTTGCTCCGCGTGACGAACAGGTCGCGTCCCGCGCGTACGAAATCCGCCGCGTCGAAAACCGGCTCGAACTCGGTGAGGATGTAGCGCATGGGGTCGCCGGCCTCGGGGATACGGAAATCCGCCTCGAACAGTTCGTCAGTGAGCTGCGGCTTCGGCGCCGCCGTCCAGCGCGCGCCGCGCCGGAAGTAGTCCTTGAGGAGCGCGCGATAGGAGTGGGTCTCGAAATACCGGCACGGCCATGCCATCGGGGTCTCGATGATCTCGTCGCCGATCACGAGCATGCTGTCACGCGGACAGGTGTTGCAAAAACCGCGCGACGACCAGTCGGGGGTGGCGAAGCGTTGCCTGTGGTCGACCACGTCCGGGCGCGTGACCGTGATGCCGAGGGACTGCAGGAGCGTAATGAACTGATCGAGCTCCTGCTGCGCCGGCTCGATCAGCATGCGCGGGTACCTGACGCCCGCGGCAAGTCCCTGCAACCGCGCCGCCCAGGGTGGGATGTTGCAGGCGACGACCGGATGGTTGGAGGGGATCGTCGCGCCATCGAGGCGGCCGACGATGATCTCCTCCAGCGGGTCCCACTCATTGTGCGAATTGACCGGCGAAACGAGCGGTTCCGTGGCGTTGTCCGTCGTGACCGATGGCGCCGACAAGGCGTAGTCCACAGGCCGCGTATGGGCATCGTCGTCCGCCGTCGTCGGAATGCCGGGCCTCTGCACTGCCGCCATGGTCAGCCCCTCTCCATCGCAGAAAATCGTTAACTCACTGTATCCAATGCTTCACTCAAGGTGGTGCGGCGGAGCTGCCACACCACACATCACGCGCCGGACAGCCGGAACGCGTCAAGAGCCAGCGTCATCTCGATCAGATCGCGCGGCCGGGACAGCGAACGGGACGTCAGCTGTTCAAGCCTGCGCAGCCGGTTGAACACCGTGTTGCGGTGGCAGTAGAGCCGCCCCGCCGTCCGCCCCGCCGACCCCTCGCAGGACAGCCACGCGTCCAGCGTCTCCAGCAGCACCACCCGGTCCGCCGGGTCCAGCCCCATCAGGTTGCCGAACACGTCCGCCACCAGCCGCTCCGCCAGCTCCGGCTGGCTCACCACGAAGGCCGTCGGCATCCGCTCGTCGAGCCGTACGATCCCGGTGGCGTCCGGCGCGCAGGTCCGCAGGGCCAGGTCCGCCAGCCGCCGGGCCCGGCCCAGAGCCGCGAGACCTTCCACCACCGGGCTGATGCCGCCCGGACCCGGACAGCGCGCGGCGAGCAGCTCCGACAGGGCGGCCGGCGTCGTGTCCTCGCCCAGCGAGACGACCCCCACCTCACAGTCCGTACGCATCCGCCAGATGAACCGCATCCCAGCGCCCTGGATGCGCCGGTGGAAGGGCTCGCGCCCGTCCCGCCGCTCCAGCCGCAGCACCACCACCGCGTACCGTCCCTGCTCCGGCAGGTCGAGACCGGCCGCCGCGCGAGCCGCGAGGCCCGGTGAGTCCTTGCCCTCCAGCAGGGCGTCGAGCAGGGCCTGGAGCCGTTCGTCCGTACGGTGGCGCAGCTCGGCCTCGGTCGCGCGGTACGCCTCCGACGCGGTCGCCGTCTCCGCGTCCACCGCCGCGAACACCGTCGTCGCCGCCCGCATCAGCACCGCCAGCTTCTCCGGACCGCCGCCCTCCGCGCCCTCAAGCAGCGCGTCCCAGATCAAATAGCCCGCCTGCCGGTAGGAGTGCACCAGCAACTCCAGCGGAAAGCCCTGCTGGGCCCGCCGCCGGCCGGTCCACTCCGCGTACTCCAGATCGCGGCGCGGCTGCGACTTCGGCGCGGAGATCGCCTCGATGCCGATCCGCATCGCCTTCTCCGTCTCCTGCCAGTGCTGGTCCTGCGACAGGACCCGCGTGTACAGCGGCGAGTGCGCGTGCAACTCGCGCAGGTGCTGGTCCACCAGGTCCGGCAGCCGGTCGAGCAGCGCCGTGCATGCCTCGGTCAGCACCGCCCAGTCGTGCCCCGTCCGTGCTCTGCGGCCACTCATGGCCGGAGCGTGTCACGAGCCGGGCCCCCGTGACAGCCCCCTGACACGCGGTGTTGTGCGCGTGCACAACCAGTCGCGGGTGTGGCTGGTCACCGGCAGCGCTTGTGCCGCCACCCGTGGACGGCAGGCCTCGCCGATGCTGAGGTGAGCGCCACCGAACGGCCCGAGGAAGGGGTGCCATGGCCGGCGCCGCACTGGAAATACGGGATCTGTCGGCGGGATACGGACCCGTGTGGGCGCTGCGACACGTGTCGCTCACGCTGCCCGAAGGGTCCGTGGTCGCCGTACTGGGCAGCAACGGAGCGGGCAAGTCCACGCTCCTGCGCGCCATCTCCCGCACGCTGTCGTTTCACGGCGGAGCGGTCACCGGGGGCACGGTCGCCTTCGGCGGCCGTGCGCTGACCGGCCTGTCACCCGACCGGGTGGTCGCCGCCGGGCTGTGCCAGGTCCCGGAAGGGCGCCAGGTGTTCGCGCGCATGACCGTCGCCGACAATCTGCGCGCGGGCGCCCTCGGCTCCACCGGCAACCGCGCGGCGCAGGCCGCCGCGCTGCGCCGGGTCCACGAGCTGTTCCCCGTACTGGCCGACCGCGCCGGGCAGCGGGCCGGCCTGCTGTCCGGCGGCGAGCAGCAGATGCTCGCGGTCGCCAGGGCGCTGATGGCCGGACCGAAGCTGCTGCTGCTCGACGAGCCCTCGCTCGGGCTCGCCCCGCTGATGGCCCGGCGGATCGCCGAGACGATCACCGAGATCAACGCGCAGGGCACGGCCGTACTGCTGGTCGAACAGAACGCGGCCATCGCGCTGCGTCTCGCCTCGCACGCGTACGTACTCGACGTGGGCGAGGTCGTACTGTCCGGGCCCGCCGGTGAACTCGCCGCCTCCGACGAGGTACGCCGCCGCTACCTCGGCGTCGTCGACGACGAGGCCGCGGCCGACGCCTCCGAGGCCGTGAGCGCCCACCGCACCCTCAGCGTCTGGGAGGGACGATGACCACCGCGGAGGCGACCCTCGAAGTGCGGGACCTGACGGTACGGTTCGCCGGCCTGACCGCACTGGACGCCATCGGCTTCACCGTACGGCCCGCGACCGTGCACGCCGTCATCGGACCCAACGGCGCCGGCAAGTCCACCTGTTTCAACGTCCTTTCCGGCGTGTACCGGGCCACCGCGGGCAGCGTCCGCTTCGGCGGTGAGGAGCTGACCGGCCTGCCACCCCACCGCATCGCGGACCTCGGCATCGCCAGGACCTTCCAGAACCTCGCCCTGCCACCCGGCGCCACCGTCGAGGACAGCCTGATGCTCGGCCGCCACCGGCTGACCCGCACCGGCTTCGTCGCGTCGGGCCTGAGGCTGCCCTCGGCCGTACGGGAGGAGGCGAGGCACCGCGAGCGCGTCCGCGAGATCGCCGCCTTCGTCGGGCTCGAAGACCAACTCGCCCGGCCGGCGGGCACCTTGCCGTACGGGCAGCAGAAGCTCGCCGAGCTGGCCCGCGCCCTGTGCATGGAGCCCAAGCTGCTGCTGCTCGACGAACCGGTCGCCGGAATGACCGCCGGGGAACGCCGGGCCACCGCCGCCGTCGTCGCGGGCGTACGGGACAGCCTCGGCATCTCCATCGTGCTGGTCGAGCACGACATGGGGGTGGTGATGCGGCTCGCCGACTCCGTGACCGTCCTCGACTTCGGGCGGCTGATCGCCGACGGGACGCCCGCCTCCGTCCAGTCGGACCCCGCCGTCGTCCGCGCCTACCTCGGAGAGGAGGCCACCTCATGACCACCTTCGCCGAACTGCTCCTCAACGGGATCTCGATCGGTTCCGTCTACGCCCTGATCGCCCTCGGCTTCGTGGTGATCTTCCGCGCCACCGAGGTCGTCAACTTCGCCCACGCCTCACTGCTGCTCGCCGGCGGCTACGTCACCGCCGTGCTGCACGACGACATCGGCTTCTGGCTCGCGCTGCTCGCCGGGATCGGCGGGGCCGCCGCCGTCGGCGCCGGAGTCGAATTCCTCGTGATGCGCCGCTACCGGGGTTCCAACCACAGCGTGCTGGCCATCGTCACCATCGGCGTCGACATCCTGCTCACCACCGAGCTGACCCGGCGCATCGGCACCGACGTGCTCGCCCTGGGCGACCCGTGGGGCGACTCCGTCCTCACCTTCGGCGGGGTGACCGTGGCGCACACCCGGATCGCCGCGTTCGTCGTCGCGGGACTGCTCATCACGGTCTTCCTGCTGGCGTTCCGCTTCACCTCCTGGGGCGTGGCGATGCGCGCCGCGGCGGAGAACTCCGAGACCGCCGCGCTGATGGGCGTACGCCTCGGCCGGGTCTCCCTCGGCGCCTGGGCGGTGGCGGGCGGACTCGCCGCCGTCGCCGCGCTCTTCCTGACGGTCTTCCCGACACCGGGCCTCGAACGCTCCACCTCGCTCGCCGCGATGAAGGCCTTCCCCGCCGCGATCCTCGGCGGCCTCGACTCCACCACCGGAGCCCTCGTCGGCGGGTTGCTCGTCGGCATCACCGAATCGCTCGCCACCGGTTACCAGAGCGACCTGACCTTCCTCGGCCGCGGCATCGGCGACCTGGCGCCTTACCTGGTGATGGTCGCCGTCCTGCTGGTCCGCCCGGCCGGCCTCTTCGGTACGAAGGAGCTGGCCCGTGTCTGAACCCACCCAGCGGATCCGCCGCCTCGCGCTGTGGACCGCCGGAGCGGTCCTGCTCCTCGCGCTGCCCTTCTACCTCGACCGGTTCTGGCTCCAGGCGGGACTCTTCGCGATGGCCGCCGCCATCGGCGCCATCGGCCTCAACCTCCTCACCGGCGCCACCGGCCAGCTCTCCATGGGCCACGCCTTCTTCCTCGCCGTCGGCGCGTACGGCTACTGCGTCCTCGCCGGGGACTCCACCGGCGAGCTCACCGGCCTGAACCTCCCCAGCTGGCTCGCGGCGGTACTCGCCGTGGCGCTCGCCGGAGTCGCCGGCGGGTTCTTCAGCCCCATCGCCGGACGCCTCCAGGGCGCGTACCTCGGCATCGCCACCCTCGCGCTGATCTTCATCGGCCAGCACGTCCTCTTCAACGCGCACGACCTGACCGGCGGCTTCAACGGCCGCGACGTCCCTCCGCTGAGCCTCTTCGGAATCACCTTCGACGAGAGCGAGCTGCTGGTGGCCTCCGTACCCTTCGGTTCCGCCGAGAAGCTCTGGTACGTCGCCCTGCTCGCCCTGGCGGGCTGCGCCCTCTTCGCCCGCGGCGTGCTGCGCGGGCGCCCCGGACGGGCCATGAACGCCATCCGCGACCACCGCATCGCCGCGGGCGTCATGGGGGTGCCGGTGGCCCGCTACCGGGCCGGGGTGTTCGTGCTCTCCTCCATGTACGCGGGCCTGGCGGGCGTCCTGCTCGCGCTCGTCTTCCAGCGGACCGTGCCGGAGTACTTCGGCATGATCCTTTCCCTCGAATACCTCGCCATGATCGTCATCGGCGGTCTCGGCTCGGTCGCGGGAGCGGTGGTGGGAGCCGTCTTCGTCTCCCTGCTGCCCCAGCTCCTCACCCGGTACAGCGACGCCCTGCCCCTGGTCTCCGCCCCCGGTACGGGCGGGGTCGCTCCGGGCGAGGCATCCCGGTACCTCTACGGCGCCGCCATCGTCGCCGTGGTGCTCTTCCTGCCGGGCGGCCTGGTGCGGCCGGCCCTCCGGCGCAAGTCAACAACCCCAGAGGAGTCAGAATGACCACGCGTACCCAGGTCACCAGAACCACCGCCGCCACCCTCGCGGCCCTGCTCGCGCTGACCGCCGCCGGGTGCAGCTCGAAGGCGAAGGACGGCGGCAAGAACGGCGACCAGGCCGGGGCCGGCGGGGTCAAGACCGGTCAGGGCGTCACCGACAAGACGATCAAACTCGGTGTACTGACCGACATGACCGGCGTCTACGCCTCACTCGGCAAGAGCGTCACCCAGGCCCAGCAGCTGTACGCGAAGCAGACCAACGCCGACGGCGGCATCTGCGGCCGCAAGATCGAACTCGTGGTGCGCGACCACGGCTACGACCCGCAGAAGGCCGTCTCCGGCTACACCGAGCTGTCGCCGCAGGTCCTCGGCTTCGCCCAGTTCATCGGCTCGCCGTTCGTCGCCGCCGTCAAACAGCGCGTCGACGGCCAGGACAAGGGCCTCGTCATCCCGCAGGCGTGGTCCGCCTCGCTCCTCGGCAGCCCGTACATCCGCGTCATAGGCAACACGTACGACGTCGAGACCATCAACGCCATCGACTTCCTGACGAAGGACAAGGGCCTCAAGAAGGGCGACAAGATCGGCCATGTCTACTTCGAGGGCGACTACGGCGAGAACGCCCTGGCGGGGGCCAAGTACGCGGCCGGGCAGGCCGGGCTCACCGTAGTCGAGCAGAAGATCAAGCCGACCGACAACGACATGACGGCCCAGGTCGCCGCGCTCAAGAAGGCCGGGGTCAAGGGCGTCGTCATCAGTGCGGGACCGCGCCAGGCGGCCTCCTTCGTCGGCGTCGCGGCGGCGGTGAAGCTCCAGGCACCGATCATCGGAAACAACTCGGCGTTCTCGCCGCAGCTCCTCGACACCCAGGCCGGACCGGCGCTGATGAAGAACTACTACGTGGCTTCACCCACCCAGCCCATCGGCACGGACTCACCGGCCGCCAGGAAGCTCGTCGCCGACTACAGGGCGGCGTACCCCTCGGACGCGCTCGACGACGGCGTGGTGGCCGGCTGGACGGCCGCCTCGGTCTTCGGTGAGGCGCTGAAGAAGGCGTGTACGTCGAAGGACCTGACGCGGGACGGCGTCGGCAAGGCCCTGCTGACGATCAACGCGTACGACTCGGGCTTCGGCACCACGCACGACTTCACCGACCCGAAGGCCCCCTCCTCGCGCCAGACGGTCATCCTGCAGCCGGACAAGAACGTGACCGGCGGCATGAAGGTCGTGCGCGAGGCGGAGATGTCGGAGGCGGCCAAGAGCTTCACCGTGGGCGGCTGACGGACCCGGGAACGACGAAACGACCGAGGGCCCCGGGGATGGTCACCCCGGGGCCCTCGGTCGTACGTACGGTCAAACGCCTACGGCAGCTGCGCCGCGCGCGCCTCGCGCCGGTTGTCGCGGAACGTGTTCACGCGCCGCGCGGTCGCGAAGAGCGGGATGACCGCGCCCATGACGACCTGGAGCGCGCAGCCGGTCGCCAGCAGGACCTGGCCGCCCGGGGCGTCGAACGCCCAGGCCGCCAGCAGCCCCATCGCGCCCACGATCCACGCGAGCATGGCCACCGCGAGGACACCCCGCGGCTTGGGGTACTCGACCCGGCTCACCATCAGCCACGCGACGCCGATGATGGCGAGCAGCGTGGGGATGAAGGGGAGCTCAAGGAGCACGATCGAGACGACCGTCAGCGCACCGAAGGGGCTCGGCATGCCCTGGAACATGCCGTCCTTCATCGTCACGCAGGAGAATCTCGCGAGTCGCAGGACCACCGCCAGCAGCACCACGATCGCCGCCAGTGCCGATACCCGCTGGTGGGCGTCGTCCGCGACCATTCCGTACACCAGCACGAAGTAGGCCGGGGCGAGCCCGAAGCTGATCAGGTCGGAGAGGTTGTCCAGCTCGGCGCCCATCGGCGAGCTGCGGAGCTTGCGCGCCACGAGCCCGTCGCAGAGGTCGAAGATCGCCGCGAGGAGCATCAGGATCACGGCGGTCGCGGCGCTGTGCCGCGCCATGCCGGTCTCCTGGCTGCCCTGGAGGTGCGGAATGAGGATTCCGGTGGTGGTGAAGTACACCGCCATGAATCCGCAGGTCGCGTTGCCGAGGGTGAGGGTGTCCGCTATTGACAGCCGCAGAGAGAGCGGCATGTCCTCGGCGTCGGTGTTCTCGTCCTCGGCCTCCGGCACCCAGCCGGCCTGTGTCTCAGGATCAGTCACGGTCAATTCGAGTCACCCCCGCTGTGGTGACCTGGCCGACCTCGACATCGACCTCGACACCCTCCGGAAGGTAGATGTCGACGCGCGAGCCGAAGCGGATGAGGCCGATGCGCTCGCCCTGCTCGACCTTCGTGCCCTGCGGCACGTACGGGACGATGCGGCGCGCGACGGCACCGGCGATCTGGATCATCTCGATGTCACCGAGCTCGGTGTCGAAGTGCCAGACAACGCGCTCGTTGTTCTCGCTCTCCTTGTTGAACGCCGGGACGAACCCGCCGGGGATGTGCTCGACCGACGTCACCGTGCCCGCGAGGGGGGCACGGTTGACGTGGACGTTCAGCGGGCTCATGAAGATCGCGACGCGGGTACGTCCGTCCTTCCACGGCATGATGCTCTGCACCACTCCGTCGGCCGGGGAGATGACCCGGCCCTGAGTGATCTCGCGCTCGGGGTCGCGGAAGAACCACAGCATGCCCGCCGCGAGCGCGGTGGTGGGCACGGCGACAGCGGCCCAGCGGCCGGACTTGCGGGCCCGGGCGAGGCTGAGCGCCGCAGTGGCGACGGTCGGCAGAAGCCACGGCGATGCTCCGCGAGCAAGGCGTCCCTTGAGGAGGCCGTCGCGTGGTGCAGAGGTTTGGCTGTGGGGCATGGATGACCTTCGTAGCGGATGATGCCGCGCTGGCAACAGGGGGACGGCGGCTTACCGGCGATGGTAGCGGTTGCGGGGCGCAACTGGGCAAGCCAGAAGCCGAGTCGGCGGCCTGAAGCCGATGACAGGGTGTGATCTTTTTCGCGGTCATTTCACCGCGAAAGGGGCAATCAGCCCTGCAACCGGTACTCTTCGAGGAGTCGTCGACCGATGATCATTTTCTGGATCTCGGCGGTACCTTCACCGATGAGCAGCATCGGCGCCTCACGGTAGAGACGCTCGATCTCGTACTCCTTCGAGAACCCGTAGCCGCCATGGATACGGAAGGCGTCCTCGACGACTTCCTTGCAGTACTCGGAGGCGAGGTACTTCGCCATCCCTGCCTCTAGGTCGTTTCGTTCCCCGGAGTCCTTTTTGCGCGCTGCGTTCACCATCATCGCATGCGCGGCCTCGACCTTGGTGGCCATGTCGGCCAGCTTGAACTGAATGGCCTGGTGCTGAGCGATCGGCTTTCCGAAAGTGTGACGTTGCTGGGCATATGAGACGCCCAGCTCGAACGCACGCTGCGCGACGCCGCAACCACGCGCGGCCACATTCACGCGGCCGACCTCGACGCCGTCCATCATTTGGTAAAACCCTCGGCCGGTCGTCCCGCCGAGTACACGATTGGCCGGAATGCGCAGTCCGTCCATGATGAGCTCGGTGGTGTCGACACCCTTGTAGCCCATCTTGTCGATCTTCCCGGGGATGGTCAGGCCGGGCCGGACCTCGCCGAAGCCCGGCTCCTTCTCCACCAGGAAGGTCGTCATCTGCTTGTGCGGGGCCGTGCCCTCGGGGAGACCCTCGTCACTGCGACACAGGACCGCGACGAGCGTGGACGAGCCGCCGTTCGTCAGCCACATCTTCTGGCCGTTGAGGACGTACTCGTCGCCGTCCTTCACGCCCTTCGACGTGATGGCCGACACGTCCGAGCCCAGCGCCGGCTCCGACATCGAGAACGCGCCCCGCACCTCGCCCAGCGCCATGCGCGGCAGGAACGTGTCCTTCTGCTCCTGCGTGCCGTGCTGCTTGAGCATGTACGCCACGATGAAGTGGGTGTTGATGATCCCGGAGACGCTCATCCAGCCACGAGCTATCTCCTCGACACACAGCGCGTATGTGAGAAGGGACTCACCCAGGCCGCCGTACTCCTCGGGGATCATCAGTCCGAAGAGTCCGAGCTCCTTGAGACCCTCGACGATCTCCGTCGGGTACTCGTCGCGGTGCTCCAGCTCGGTCGCGACCGGGATGATCTCCTTGTCGACGAAGTTCCTGACCGTGGCCAGGATTTCCTGCTGGATGTCGGTCAGACCGGCGGTCTGGGCGAGACGGGCCATGGCTACTTCTCCTGGGGCTTCTTTGAAATGTCACGCGGCTCGGGGCGGCCGGGCTGCTCGCCGCCGCGCTCCTTGATGTACGTCTCGGTCGGGACCATCACCTTGCGCCGGAACACGCAGACGACGGTGCCGTCCTGCTTGTAGCCCTTCGTCTCGACGTAGACGATGCCGCGGTCACTCTTGGACTTCGACGGCGTCTTGTCGAGGACGGTCGTCTCGCCGTAGATCGTGTCGCCGTGGAAGGTCGGCGCGATGTGCTTGAGCGACTCGACCTCCAGGTTGGCGATGGCCTTCCCGGAGACGTCCGGCACCGACATGCCGAGCAGCAGCGAGTAGATGTAGTTGCCGACGACGACGTTCTTGCCGAAGTCGGTCGTCTTCTCGGCGTAGTTGCTGTCCATGTGCAGCGGGTGGTGGTTCATGGTCAGCAGGCAGAAGAGATGGTCGTCGTACTCCGTGACCGTCTTTCCGGGCCAGTGCTTGTAGACGGCGCCGACCTCGAACTCCTCGTAAGTGCGTCCGAACTGCATGATCAGGCCTCCGGCGCTTCGAACTTGGAGGTGCGCCGCATGCCGGCCGCGCGTCCCTTGCCGGAGATGACGAGCGCCATCTTGCGGCTGGCCTCGTCGATCATCTCGTCACCGAGCATCGCGGAGCCCTTCTTGCCGCCCGCCTCGGAGGTGTAGTACTCGTACGCGTCCAGGATCAGCTCCGCGTGGTCGAAGTCCTCCTGCGACGGCGAGAAGATCTCGTTCGCGGCGGCGACCTGGTCCGGGTGCAGCACCCACTTGCCGTCGAAGCCGAGGGCGGCAGCGCGCTGCGCGACCGCGCGGTAGCCCTCCTGGTTGCGGATCTGAAGGTAGGGACCGTCGATCGCCTGGAGATTGTGCGTACGGGCCGCCATCAGGATGCGCATCAGGATGTAGTGGTAGGCGTCCGCCGGGTAGCCGGGCGGCTGCTCGCCCACGACCAGCGACTTCATGTTGATCGACGCCATGAAGTCGGCCGGACCGAAGATGATCGTCTCGACGCGGGGCGAGGCGGCCGCGATCGCGTCGACGTTGACCAGGCCCTTGGCGTTCTCGATCTGCGCCTCGATGCCGATCTTGCCGACCTCGAAGCCCATCGTCTTCTCGATCTGCGTCAGCAGGAGGTCCAGCGCCACGACCTGCTGCGCGTCCTGGACCTTCGGCAGCATGATGCAGTCGAGGTTCTGACCCGCGCCCTCCACCACCGTGACGACATCGCGGTACGTCCACTCGGTGGTCCAGTCGTTGACGCGCACGACCCTGGTCTTGCCCGTCCAGTCACCCTCGTTGAGGAACTTCACGATGGTGTGCCGGGCCTCCGGCTTGGCGAGCGGCGCGCAGGCGTCCTCGAGGTCCAGGAAGACCTGGTCCGCGGGCAGGCCCTGGGCCTTCTCGAGGAAGCGCGGGTTCGAGCCGGGGACGGCCAGACAGGAGCGGCGCGGGCGCAGGCGGTTGACGGTCATGCGGAGACCTCCAGAGGGTCGAGCTTGTTCGCTTTCCGGATCTCGTCGACGATACGGCCGATGATCTCCGTGATACCGAAGTCCTTAGGGGTGAAAACTGCGGCCACTCCGGCAGCACGCAGCGCGGCGGCGTCCGCCGGCGGAATGATTCCGCCCGCGATCACCGGAATGTCGGCGGCCCCGGCCTCCCGCAGCCGTACGAGAACGTCCGGCACCAGCTCGGCGTGCGAGCCGGACAGGATGGAAAGACCGACACAGTGCACGTCCTCCGCGAGGGCGGCGCTCACGATCTGCTCGGGCGTCAGCCTGATGCCCTGGTAGACCACCTCGAAGCCCGCATCACGTGCTCGTACGGCGATCTGCTCGGCGCCGTTGGAGTGCCCGTCCAGGCCGGGCTTGCCGACCAGCAGACGCAGCCGCCCCGAGCCGAGCTCGTCGGCCGTACGGGCCACCTTCTCCCGTACGACGGCGAGCGGGGTGCCCGCCTCGGCGGTGACCGCGACCGGGGCGCTGCTCACGCCCGTCGGCGCGCGGAACTCGCCGAAGACGTCCCGCAGCGCCCAGGACCACTCGCCGGTGGTGACGCCCGCGCGGGCGCACTCGACGGTGGGGCCCATCAGGTTCTCGGTGCCCGCCGCGGCCTTCTTGAGGGCCGCCAGAGCCTCGGAGGCGCGGGCCTCGTCGCGGTTGTCGCGCCACTCGTGGAGCTTGGCGACGACGCGGGCCTCGTTGGCCGGGTCGACCGTCATGATCGCGCCGTCCAGGTCCGCAGTGAGCGGGCTGGGCGCCGTCGACTCGAAGCAGTTGACGCCGACGATCTTCTCCTCGCCCGACTCGATGCGGGCGCGCCGCTCCGCGTGCGAGGAGACCAGCTGCGACTTGAGGTAGCCGGACTCGACGGCGGCCATCGCGCCGCCCATCTCCGCGATGCGGTCCATCTCGGCGAAGGACTCGGCGACCAGCGCCTCCACCTTGGCCTCGATGACGTGCGACCCCGCGAAGATGTCCTCGTACTCCAGCAGGTCGCTCTCCAGCGCGAGCACCTGCTGGATGCGCAGCGACCACTGCTGGTCCCAGGGCCGGGGCAGGCCCAGCGCCTCGTTCCAGGCGGGGAGCTGCACGGCGCGGGCGCGGGCGTCCTTGGAGAGGGTGACAGCCAGCATTTCGAGGACGATGCGCTGGACGTTGTTCTCCGGCTGGGCCTCGGTCAGGCCCAGCGAGTTGACCTGCACGCCGTAGCGGAAGCGGCGCTGCTTGTCGTTCTCGATGCCATAGCGCTCGCGCGTGACCTTGTCCCAGATGCGGCCGAAGGCGCGCATCTTGCACATCTCCTCGACGAAGCGGACGCCCGCGTTCACGAAGAAGGAGATACGGGCGACGACGTCCCCGAACTTCTCCGGCGGAACCTGCCCGCTGTCGCGTACGGCGTCGAGTACGGCGATGGCCGTGCTCATGGCGTACGCGATCTCCTGGACCGGCGTGGCGCCGGCCTCCTGGAGGTGGTAGCTGCAGATGTTGATCGGGTTCCACTTGGGGATGTGGTTCACCGTGTAGGTGATCATGTCCGTCGTCAGGCGCAGGCTCGGCACCGGCGGGAAGACGTGCGTCCCGCGCGACAGGTACTCCTTGACGATGTCGTTCTGCGTCGTCCCCTGGAGCTTGGTGATGGCCTCCTTGTCGAGACCTTGCTCCTCCGCGACCACCTGGTACATCGCCAGCAGCCACATGGCGGTGGCGTTGATGGTCATCGAGGTGTTCATCTGCTCCAGGGGGATGTCCTGGAACAGGCGCCGCATGTCACCGAGATGGGAGACCGGGACCCCGACCCGGCCGACCTCGCCGCGGGCGAGGATGTGGTCGGGGTCGTAGCCGGTCTGCGTCGGAAGGTCGAACGCGACCGACAGGCCGGTCTGGCCCTTGGCGAGGTTGTTGCGGTACAGCTCGTTGGACGCCTCGGCCGTCGAGTGACCGGCGTACGTCCGCATGAGCCAGGGCCGGTCCTTCCGACGCTCACTCATCAGATGTTCCTGAAGCGGTTGATCGCGTCGATGTGCTGCTCGCGCAGCTCCTGGTTGCGGACGCCGAGACCCTCGCGGGGCGCAAGCGCCAGGACGCCGACCTTGCCCTGGTGCAGGTTGCGGTGGACGTCGTACGCCGCCTGGCCGGTGTCCTCCAGCGAGTACACCTTCGACAGGGTCGGGTGGATCTTGCCCTTGGCGATCAGGCGGTTGGCCTCCCACGCCTCGCGGTAGTTCGCGAAGTGCGAGCCGATGATCCGCTTCAGCGACATCCACAGGTAGCGGTTGTCGTACTCGTGCATGTAGCCCGAGGTCGAGGCGCAGGTGGTGATCGTGCCGCCCTTGCGGGTGACGTACACGCTCGCGCCGAAGGTCTCACGGCCGGGGTGCTCGAAGACGATGTCGATGTCCTCGCCGCCCGTCAGCTCGCGGATGCGCTTGCCGAAGCGCTTCCACTCCTTGGGGTCCTGGGTGTGCTCGTCCTTCCAGAACTTGTAGCCCTCGGCGTTGCGGTCGATGATCGCCTCGGCGCCCATGGACCGGCAGATGTCGGCCTTCTGGTCGCTGGAGACGACACAGATGGGGTTGGCGCCACCGGCCAGCGCGAACTGGGTGGCGTACGAACCGAGTCCGCCGCTCGCGCCCCAGATCAGCACGTTGTCGCCCTGCTTCATGCCGGCGCCGTTGCGCGAGACGAGCTGGCGGTACGCGGTGGAGTTGACCAGGCCGGGGGCCGCCGCCTCCTCCCAGCTGAGGTGGTCGGGCTTGGGCATCAGCTGGTTGGACTTGACGAGCGCGATCTCGGCGAGGCCGCCGAAGTTCGTCTCGAAGCCCCAGATGCGCTGCTCGGGGTCGAGCATCGTGTCGTTGTGGCCGTCGGACGACTCCAGCTCGACGGACAGGCAGTGCGCGACGACCTCGTCGCCCGGCTTCCAGGCGTTCACGCCGGGGCCGGTGCGCAGGACGACGCCCGCGAGGTCCGAGCCGATGACGTGGTACGGGAGGTCGTGGCGCTTGCTCAGGTCGCTGAGCCTGCCGTACCGCTCCAGGAACCCGAAGGTCGAGACCGGCTCGAAGATCGAGGTCCAGACGGAGTTGTAGTTCACCGAGCTGGCCATGACCGCCACCAGGGCCTCGCCCGGACCGAGCTCGGGCACCGGCACGTCCTCGACGTGCAGGGACTTGCGCGGGTCCTTGTCGCGGCTGGCGACGCCGTCGAACATCTCGGCCTCGTCCTTGTGCACGGTCACCGCGCGGTAGGACTCGGGGATGGACAGCGCGGCGATGTCTGCGGCGGAACTGTCCTGCGACTGGATCGCGTCCAGGATTTCCTTCACGGGGTGCCTCCGGCGAAGCGCGTTTTTGAGGGAACGCTTTGAGGGGATACGACGGGATGCTGCTGTGGAGGTGTGCCGTCGGTTCGGCGGTGGTGCGGGTGTTCGGCAGCGCGGGTAGCGCGGGAGGTTGCCTGTGACGCAGGCGCCCGGGCGCACAAACACGTGGGTTTGCGGGGACAGCCGGCGTACGAAAGATCACTGCACGCCGGCCGCCCGGACAACATCAACGTATGACACCCCGTGCCACGTGACAAGACACTGAGTGCCAACAATTTCTCTCACTTGTCACCTCGCCGTCACACATGAGCGATGATCGATCGAATGGCTCCATGAGACCACGTGAAGACGCCGCCCGCCTCCCGGAAATCCGGGGGCGGACGGCGTCTGCGGCCGGCGCGAACGCGGCCTGTTCAGCTCTGCTTGAGTGCTCGCTCGATCGTGCGCATGACCTCGTCCAGAGGCGCGTCGGTACGGGCCACCGTCACCAGCACGTCGCCGCTCACCGAGGCCGAGGCGGAAGGCGACTGCTCGGGCTTCCGGCGCCCCGCGGACGTGGAGCGCCCCGCGCCGATGCCCGTGCCGAAGGTGTCGCGGACGATCGAGAACGCGTGGTCGAGCTGCGCCTCCACGTCGCCCTGGCCGCCCGCCCGCAGCCAGCGCCGCAGTACGTGGTTGTGTGCCGTCACCACGGCCGACGCCGCCACCTCCGCCAGCAGCGGGTCGTCGTTGCCGTCGTGCTGGTCGTGCTCGTCGAAGTGGCCCAGCAGATAGCGCGTGAACAGCCGCTCGTAGCGGGCCACCGAGGCGATCTCCGCCTCGCGCAGCGTCGGGACCTCGCGGGTGAGCTTGTAGCGGGCCACGGAGACGGCGGGGGACGCCGCGTACATCCGCATGACTTCCTTGATGCCCCGGCAGACGGTGTCCAGCGGGTGCTCGTGCGGGGACGCCGCGTTGAGCACCGCCTCCGCGCGCACGAGAGTGTCGTCGTGGTCCGGGAAGATCGCCTCTTCCTTGGAACGGAAGTGCCGGAAGAAGGTCCGCCGGGCGACCCCGCCCGCGGCGGCGATCTCGTCGACGGTCGTCGCCTCGTACCCCTTCGTCGCGAACAGCTCCATCGCCGCGGCCGACAGTTCCCGGCGCATCTTGAGCCGCTGGGCAGCCGCCCGGCTGCCCGCGGCGCTCTCAGGCGCGTCGGAAGCAGGGTTCACACGTGACGGTCGACGGGGGGAGTCAGCGGGCTGGGACATGCCCCGAACGTACTGCATCCGCGCAGGAGAGCGCGCCTGTGGGTGCGGGCTGCCGGCCGGCTCCAGCAGTCCGCCCCATCCGGTCACACCCTCCTGCTCAGCGCCCGGCATACTCCCGGAAGCCCCGCCCCGTCTTGCGGCCGAGGCACCCCGCCGCCACCAGGTGTTCGAGCAGCGGGGCCGGGGCGAGGCCAGGATCGCGGAACTCGCCGTGCAGCACCTTCTGGATGGCGAGGGAGACGTCCAGGCCCACGACGTCGAGGAGCTCGAAGGGGCCCATCGGATAGCCGCCTCCCAGCTTCATCGCGGCGTCGATGTCGTTCAGCGTCGCGTAGTGCTGCTCGACCATCTTGACCGCGTTGTTGAGGTACGGGAAGAGGAGCGCGTTCACGATGAACCCGGCCCGGTCGCCGCAGTCCACGGGGTGCTTGCGGATCTTCACGCACACCTCCCGGATCGTCGCGTGGACCGCGTCCGACGTGAGGACGGTACGGACGACCTCGACCAGCTTCATCGCGGGCGCCGGGTTGAAGAAGTGCATCCCGATGACGTCCTGCGGGCGCGAGGTCGCGCGGGCGCAGGCCACGACGGGCAGTGAGGACGTGGTCGTGGCCAGCACCGCACCCGGCTTGCAGACCTTGTCGAGCGTCTCGAAGAGCTGCTGCTTGACCTCCAGGTCCTCCGCGACCGCCTCCACCGCCAGATCGACGTCGGAGAACGCGTCGAGCGAGCCCGCGGGCGTGACCCGGTCCAGCGTCTCGTCGCGCGCCTCGGCCGTCATCCGGCCCTTGTCAACAGAGCGGGAAAGGGACTTGGCGATACGGGCCTTCGCCTTGTCCGCCTTCTCCTGGCTCCGGGCCGCGAGCACCACGTCGTAACCGGCCTTCGCGAAGACCTCGGCGATACCGGACGCCATGGTCCCGGACCCGGCGACACCGACCGACCGCACCGGCCGGCCGGGCGTGACGCCCGCGGACTCCAGCGGGGTGAGCGCGTCGCGCACCACGGTCTGGCTGCCGACCGCCTCGTACGTGTAGAAGCCGCGCCCCGACTTGCGGCCGCGCAGCCCCGCCTCGCTGAGCTGCTTCAGGATGGGGGCGGGGGCGTGCAGCCGGTCGTGGGACTCGGCGTACATCGCGTCCAGGACGGTACGGGCCGTGTCGATGCCGATCAGGTCCAGCAGGGCGAGCGGGCCCATCGGCAGGCCGCAGCCGAGCTTCATCGCGGCGTCGATGTCCTCGCGGGAGGCGTACTTCGCCTCGTACATCGCGGCGGCCTGGTTGAGGTAGCCGAAGAGGAGCCCGTCGGCGACGAAACCGGGCCGGTCACCTACTGCGACCGGCTCCTTGCCCAGGTCGCGGGCGAGCGCGGTGACGGCTTCGACGGCCTGCGGGGCGGTGAGCACCGAGGAGACGATCTCGACCAGCTTCATCGCGGGCGCCGGGTTGAAGAAGTGCATCCCGAGGACGCGCTCGGGGTGCGCGGAGTCGGCGGCGAGGCGGGTCACGGACAGCGCGTTCGTGCCGGTCGCCAGGACCGTGGTGGGGCGCACGATGGCGTCGAGCGCGCGGAAGACCTGCTGCTTGGCCTCGTACGACTCGTGCACGACCTCGATCACCAGATCGGCGTCCGCGGCGGCCTGAAGATCGCTGAACGTACGGAAACGGGCGAGGGCGTCACGCCGCTCCTCGTCCGTCATCCGCCCGCGCTCCACCGCGCGGGCGGTGGAGGCCTCGAGCGAGGACACGGCCAGCCGGGCGGCCTCTTCGCTTATGTCGATGCCGATGACTTCACGGCCGGCGCGGGCCAGGATCTCGGCGATGCCGGTGCCCATGGTGCCGAGTCCGACCACGGCGACGGTACTGAGAGGGGTGTCCATCACGGGACTCCAGACAATGAGTGACGACTGAGGGGCACACGCACCGCGTCGCGGGGTACGCCAAGGGGCGCACGGCGCAAGGGAGTTGCGTGCGGAGGGCGCGCGGAACGCGCGAAGCGGTCGAGCTGCGGGGCCGACGGACCCTGTCCCGGAGTCACGTCGCGGAAGAAAACACCGAACCGACAAAGCACTCGGGGCGGCTGCGTCACCAGGCCGCCATGAGGTGATCAATCAGCGGGGGGTGGCCCGCTCACTTGAGAGTAACCGGCGAGTAACGAGCGCGCCAGACCTGGCGGGATGTGATCTAGGACGCCTGTGCGCTGCATACGCTTGCGCCATGGACGAGGAGCTGCGGTCGCTCGCCGACCGGGTACGGAGTGAGGCCGGGTCCGGGCCGGGTGGTGCCGCGGCGTACGAGCGGCTGCTCGCCACCGAGGACCCGGACGAACTGGCCAGGGTGCTCACCGAGACGGAACGCCCGCTGTGGGCCCGCGAGATGGCCGCCTTCCGGCTGGGCTGCGCCGGCGACCGCAGGGCCTTCGAGACGCTGGTGCTGCTCCTCAACCACCGAGATCCGCAGCGGTGCGGCACCGCCGCGTACGCGCTGGCGCGCCTCGGTGACCCGCGTACCGCCCGCGCGGCGGCCGCGCTGGCCACGAACTCGCTGCGTACCGCGTACGCGCTGCATCCGGTACGGCTGCTCACCGAGCTCCGGGCGCCCGAGACCGTACCGGCGCTGATCACCACGCTGCGCGGGCTGCTCGCCCCGGCGAACCCCCATTGGCGGGTGGCGCTCGCCTGCGTCGAGGGTCTGGGGCAGCTGCGGGACGCGCGGGCCCGGCCGGTGCTCGAAGCGGCGCTGGGTCACCCGCGGTTGGTCGCCGCCGCGTCCGCCGCGCTCAGCCGCCTGAAGTAACGCGTCTCGGGCACGGCGACGCCGTCCACGTCGAACGGCGCCTCGGTCCCGTCGGGCGCGAAGCCGGCCTTCGTGTAGAAGCGGCGGGCGGGCGCGTTCTCGGTGAGGACCCACAGGAGCATGCGCCGGTGGCCGTCGGCGGCGGCGCGCGCGAGCACCTCGGCGGTCAGGGCGCGGCCGACGCCGGTGGAGTGGTGTTCGGGCAGGACGTAGAGGGCGTACAGCTCCGCGTCGGCGGTCCGCCCGCCCTCCTCGTCGCGGTACGGGCCGTAGCAGGCCCAGCCGATCACCTGCCCGTCACGCTCCGCGACCAGACTGCGGCCCGCGCTGTCGCCCCTGGCGAGGTGGTCGCGGAGCCGGGCGGCGCCCTTCTCGACGCTCATCGCGTCCAGATACGTCTGCGGCATCATCCCGGCGTACGTCGACTGCCAGCCGCGCACGCGGACGTGTGCGACGGCCTCGCAGTCGTCGAGGGTCATGTCCCGCAGGCGTACGCCGCTCATAGGGCCCGCATGCTGGCCGGTGTGAGGCCGCGGAGCAGGCGGACGTACGGGCTCCAGCGGGCGGTCCGGGCGACGGTGCCGGTGAGTGCCGACTCGGCCCGGTCGAGGCTGTCTTCGAGGACCGCGTCGTGGAAGGCCCGGTAGGCCAGCGGCCAGGTGAGCAGGGCCGGGCCCGTGACCTTCATGGCGAGCGTGTGGCGCAGCACGCTCCGGCCGTCGCCGGTGGCGTGCGCGGTGTACTCGTGAAAGCCGTCGAAGCCGCGCGGCCCGCTGAAGGTGAAGCGGACCCATTGCCGGGGGACGTACGAGGTCACGGTGTAGCGCACCGGTCCGTGGCCGCCGCTGGAGCCGGGCGTCAGGCCGTTGTCCAGGGACATGCGGGGCCAGGGGCCGCCGGGCCAGAGGCGGTCGTCCGCGGTGGCGAGGGTGTCGATGAGCGCGCCGGTCTCGGCCACCGTGGCCGGCAGGATGCGCTCGTGGACGTTGAAGGCTGCTGCGGACATGAGGACTCCCGAGGTCGGTCGCACCGTTTTGGAGAGGTCTCTCCAATAAATTGGAGGGTACTCTCCAGAACATGGCGAGACCACCCCGGTACGACTCCGCGCTCCTCCTCGACGCCGCCGTGATCCTCGCGGCCCAGGGCGGCCCGGCCGCCGTCACCATGGCGGCCGTCGCCCAGGCGGCCGGCGCCCCGAGCGGCTCCGTCTACCACCGCTTCCCGTCCCGGACCGCGCTGCTGGCCGAGGTGTGGCTGCGTACCGTCGAGCGGTTCCAGGAGGGGTACCTCGCGGTGCTGACCGCGTCCGGCGACGATCCCCGGCGGGCCGCTGTCGCCGCGTCGCGGCAGGTGGTGGCGTGGAGCCGGGAAAACCAGGAGGAGGCGGCGCTCCTGCTGCACGGCCCCGAGGCGTTCAACAGGAGCCAGTGGCCGCGAGAGCAGCTCGCCCGCGCGGACGAGGGCAATCGCCGGGTCTTCGGGGCCGTCTCCGCGCTCGGCTCGGCCCTCGGAGTGACCGGCGGCGTCGAGGCGGAGCGCCTCTCCCTCGCGCTCGTCGACCTGCCGCTCGCGCTGGTACGCCGGCATGTGCGGGTCGGCGGGAGCCTCCCCGCACATGCCGAACAACTGGCCGCGGACAGCACGGCCCTGCTGCTGTCCGACCTGCCACCCGGCCCGTAGGTCAGGCGCGGAAGCCGAGCAGGCCGTGCAGGGTGCTGCCCTCCGTCGGGACCGCCGCCCTCTCGGGCGGCAGCGGCTTCGGGTCGGGCAACGCGTCGCAGACCGCGTCCGCGTCACCGCTGCCGGAACCGCGCGGCACCTTGCCGGTCGCGAGATAGTCCGCCAAATAGCGGTCCACGCAGGCGTTTCCGGTCAGTGCGATGCCGTGGTTGCCGCCGCCTTCCTCGACCACGAGCGCCGACCGGGACAGCATCCGGTGCAGGGTGACCCCGCCGCCGTACGGCGTGGCGGCGTCCTCCGTCGCCTGGAGCAGGAGCACCGGCGGCAGCTTGTCGTTCGTGACGTCCGGCGGATTCAGCGACCGGGTGGGCCAGAAGGCGCACGGCGCGTTGTACCAGGCGTTGTTCCAGGTCGAGAAGGGCGCCTTCTCGTGCACGTCCCAGTTGTCCTTGCGCCAGGTGGCCCAGTCGCGCGGCCACGAGGCGTCCCGGCACTGCACCGACGTATAGATGCTGTAGCCGTTGTCGCCGGCGGCGTCGGTAGCGCCGAAGTTCTTGTACGCCCCGAGCAGCGGCAGCGCGTCCTTCTCGTTCACGTACGCCGCGAACGCCTCGGCGAGGTGGGGCCAGTAGCCGTTGAAGTAGGCGCCGGGCAGGTACGTGTCCTCCAGCTCGGTCGGGCCGACCTTCTTGCCCGCGGGGCTCTTGCGCAGCGCCTCGCGCATCCGGTACCACTTGGCCTCGACCTCCGCCGGATCGCTGCCGAGTCCGTACGTCGCGTCGTACTTGGCGACCCAGGCGGCGAACGCCTTGTGGCGCGCGTCGAACGCGTAGTCCTGCGCGATGTTGTTGTCGTACCAGGTGCCCGTCGGGTCGACGATGCTGTCCAGGGCGAGCCGCCGCACCCGCTGCGGATAGAGCTTCGCGTACACGGCGCCGAGGTAGGTGCCGTACGAGTAGCCGAAGTAGTTGATCCGCCGCGCGCCGAGTGCCCGGCGGACGACGTCCAGGTCCCGGGCGGCGTTCACGGTGTTGATGTGCGGCAGCACATCGCCGTACTTGTCGCCGCACGCCTTGGCGAACGCCTGTGCCCGGTGGACGTTGGCCCGCTCGTCCTTCTCGCCGCGCGGTACGGAATCCGGGCGTACGGGCGAGGCGTGCCCGGGCCGGCAGTCGAAGGCCGGTTTACTCGCGCCCACGCCGCGTGGATCGAAGCCGATGACGTCGTACTGCGCCGCCACCTTCCTCGGCAGTGCGCCGGCCACGAAACCGGCCAGTGACAGGCCGCTGCCGCCGGGGCCGCCCGGATTGACGAGCAGCGGTCCCTGGAATTTCCTGGCGGTGTGCCGTACGCGCGACAGCGCGAGGGTGATCTTCCTGCCGCGCGGATCGGCGTGGTTCAGAGGCACCTCGACCGACGAACACTGGAGCTTCGGATATTTCTTGCTGCCGCAGCTGGTCCATTTGAGCGTGGTGCCCGCCGCGGCGGAAGCGGCCCCGGCGTCCGCCGAGACCGCGGGTGGTACGGCCGTGACCAGTCCGGCCACCGTCGCTCCGACGGCGAACAGGACTCCTGCGCGTTTCTTCACTGAGCCTCCCGTGCTGGGGGGAATGTGGCTGTGAGTGACACAGCCCCCGCCGCATCGTGCCGGAAAGGCGCCCGAAAGTAGATGATATGAACGTTTATGACTGGCGTGGCGTCAGAGCAGGGTGAGTTGCGTGGGGTCAGGAGGTTCCGGTTCCGCGGCCGCCGGAACGCGTCGGCGCGCGCCCGGGCCCGACGGGCCTATGCCGAACTCCGTCGCGAGCTCGTGCACCTGACGGGTGATCCGACGCTGGTACCACTTGGGTGCGTACGCCCCTTCGGCGTACAGCCGCTCGTAGCGCCGCACCAGATGGGGATGGTGCTTCCCGAGCCACGCCATGAACCATTCGCGCGCGCCCGGCCGCAGGTGCAGCACGAGTGGGGTGACCGAGGTCGCGCCCGAGGCGGCGATCGCCCGGACGGTGGCGCGCAGCTGGTCGGGGGAGTCCCCGAGGAAGGGGATGACGGGGGCCATCAGCACGCCGCAGCCGATGCCGTGGTCCGTGAGCGTCCGTACGACGTCCAGACGGCGCTCGGGGGAGGGGGTGCCCGGCTCGACCGTGCGCCACAGCTCCTGGTCCGTGAAGCCGACGGAGACGGAGATGCCGACGTCGGTGACCTCGGCGGCCTGCACCAGCAGGTCGAGGTCGCGCAGGATCAGCGTGCCCTTCGTCAGGATCGAGAAGGGGTTCGCGTGGTCGCGCAGGGCGGCGATGATGCCGGGCATGAGGCGGTAGCGGCCCTCGGCCCGCTGGTAGCAGTCGACGTTCGTGCCCATCGCGATGTGCGCGCCCTGCCAGCGCCGGGAGGCGAGCTGGCCGCGCAGCAGCTCCGGCGCGTTGATCTTGACGATGATCTGTGAGTCGAAGTCCAGGCCGGTGTCGAGGTCCAGATAGGTGTGGGTCTTGCGTGCGAAGCAGTAGACGCACGCGTGCGTGCAGCCCCGGTACGGATTGACCGTCCATTCGAACGGCATGCGTGAGGCGCCCGGCACCCGGTTCACGATCGAACGGGCGCGCACCTCGTGGAAGGTGATCCCCCGGAACTCGGGGGTGTCGAAGGTACGGGTGGTCACCGCGTCCGTTCCGAAGAGCGCGGCCTCCCCGGTGGTGGCGGGGTTTTCGGCCAGATTGTTCCAGCGCATGTGCGCCTCCTCGGTAGCACTGACCACAGAATAGAACACACGTTCCTTTAATTGTCGCAGCCCCTTCTGTGGTGCACCCCCGATTTTGGGCCGCCGTACCGGAGGTGGTTGGGTAAGCCGCACCCTTGAAAACCCAAGTGCTGGAGGAACAGGCATGGCGCAGGTCGAGGCCACCACAGAGCGGATCATCGCGGCGGATGCGGAGACGGTGTTCGACACGCTGGCCGACTACAGCGGCGCGCGCGAAAAGCTCCTTCCCGAGCACTTCTCCGAGTACGAGGTGCGCGAGGGCGGCGACGGCGAGGGCACCCTCGTCCACTGGAAGCTCCAGGCCACCAGCAAGCGCGTCCGTGACTGCCTGCTCGAGGTGACCGAGCCGACCGACGGGCAGCTCGTCGAGAAGGACCGCAACTCGTCCATGGTCACCACCTGGATCGTCACCCCGGCCGGTGAGGGCAAGTCGAAGGCCGTCGTCAGCACGGTGTGGAACGGCGCCGGCGGCATCGGCGGCTTCTTCGAGAAGACCTTCGCGCCCAAGGGGCTCGGCCGGATCTACGACGCCCTGCTCGCCAACCTCGCCGCTCACGTGGAGAAGTAGCCCGTCACCGGTTCGAGTGGTCTTCCCGGCGCGCCGGTGGTGCGCCGCAGGGGCTCCCACCGGGGGTGAAGCCGCCCGCGTACGCCTCCCGCCTCGATCGCCCCGCTTGCTCCCCGTTGTCGCGTAATGCGAGAAAAGGGCGGCGCAGTGCGACGAGGGGAGCAGTACGTGGGCGGGACCACTCTGGTGAAGACGGACTCGGCAGGCCCGGCCCAACTGCCGGTGGCGCAAAGACCGCAGGGCCGCCCTCTCAGTCCCCGCCGCGTCCGGCTGGTGTTCTCCGGGCTGATGCTCGCGCTGCTCCTCGCGGCGCTGGAGCAGACGATCGTCGCCACCGCCCTCCCGGAGATCGCCGGTGAACTCCAGGGCCTGGACCGGATGTCGTGGGTGATCACCGCCTACCTGCTCACCGCCACGATCAGCCTCCCGGTCCACGGGAAACTGGGTGACCTCTTCGGCCGTAAAGGCATCTTCCAGTTCGCGCTCGTCGTCTTCGTCGTCGGCTCGGCGCTGGCCGGCCGGTCGCGCACCATGGACCAGCTCATCGCCTTCCGGGCGATCCAGGGCCTCGGCGCCGGCGGCATCGTCGTCGGCGTCCAGGCGATCATCGCCGACATCGTGCCGCCCAGGAACCGCGGCCGCTTCATGGGCCTCATCGCCGCCGTCTTAGGTCTCGCCTCGGTGGCGGGACCGCTGCTCGGCGGCTTCTTCACCGACCACGCGTCATGGCGCTGGAGTTTCTACCTCAACGTCCCGTTCGGCCTGCTCGCCATGGCCGTCATCGCCGTCGTGCTGAAACTTCCGAAGCCCGGCGTACGGCCGCGACTCGACGTACTCGGCGCGCTGCTGCTCGCCGCCGCGTCCACCTGCCTGGTCCTGCTGACCAGTTGGGGCGGTACGGAGTACGCCTGGGACTCGCGGGTGATCCTCGGACTCGCCGCCGGAGCTGCCGGAACGACTCTGCTGTTCATCGTCGTCGGGCACTACGCGCCCGAACCGCTGATGCCGATGCGGCTGTTCCGCGACTCGGTCTTCACCCTCACCAGCCTCGTCGGCGCGGTTGTCGGCGTCGCGCTCTTCGGCGCCGCCGGCTACCTGCCGACGTTCCTCCAGATGGTCCACGGCGCCGACGCGACGGAGTCCGGGCTGCTGATGCTGCCGATGATGGGCGGGGTCGTCGTCGCCTCGATCGTCACGGGGCACCTCATCAGCCGCACCGGCCGCTACCGCCTCTACCCGGTCGTCGGCAGCGCGTGCGCGGTGGTCGGCATGTGGCTGCTGTCCCGGCTGGAGGCCGACACCTCACGGCTGCACTACAGCATCTGGATGGCCGTACTCGGCGTCGGCATCGGACTCGTCATGCCGGTCCTCATCCTCGCCGTCCAGAACTCCGTGCCCCAGGCCGACCTCGGCACCGCCACCAGCGCCAACAACTACTTCCGGCAGATCGGCGGCAGCGTCGGCGCCGCCGTCTTCGGCACCCTCTTCGCGAACCGGCTCGACGACTCGCTGTCCGAGCACCTGTCCGGGGACGCCGGACTCCCCGGTCCCGCGTCGGTCACCCCGCAGCTCGTGCACGCCATGGAGCCCACGCTGCGCGACGCCTACATCGCGGCGTACGCCGAGGCCATACCGCGGATCTTCCTCTACCTCGTGCCGGTGCTCGTACTCGGCCTGCTCATCGCCTGCTTCCTCAAGGAGAAACCGCTGGTGTCCCACAACGCCCCCGCAGCCGAGCCGTCCACGATCCCCACGGCCCGCACGCCCGCCGCCTCCCCCTACTTGCCAGGTGTTCCCGTCTGCGGCACCGTCCAGCACCACGACGGCAGCGTCGTGCCGCGCGCCGCGCTCACCCTCATCGACGTATCGGGGCGGCAGGTCGGGCGCGGCGCGAGCGGCGACGACGGGCGGTACGCGCTGAGCGTGGCCGGATCCGGTTCGTACGTGATGATCGCGGCGGCCGGCGGGCACCAGCCGCAGGCCGTCACCGTCACCGTCGGCGAACGCCCCGTCGAACTCGACGTGGTGCTCGGCGGCGCGGGCCGCCTCGCCGGGACCGTACACACCGCGGACGGCACGCCGGTGCGGGACGCCGCCGTCACGCTCACCGACGTACGCGGAGAGGTCGTCGCCTCGACCCGCAGCGGGCGCGAGGGCGGCTACGTCATCACGGAACTGGTGGCGGGGGAGTACACCCTGGCCGGGAGCGCGCCCGCGTTCCGGCCCGCCGCCCTTCCGGTGAGCGTGCAGGCCTCGCGCGAGACCCGGCAGGACATCGAGCTGGCGGGCGGCGCGGTGCTGCGCGGCACCGTGCGGGCGACCGGCGGCCGGCCCGTGGAGGACGCGCGGGTGACGCTGCTCGACGCCGGGGGCAACGTGGTGGACACGCTCACCACGGGGCCCGACGGCCTGTTCCGCTTCATCGACCTGTCGTCCGGCGAGTACACGGTGATCGCCGCGGGCTACCCGCCGGTCGCCACCGTGCTCCAGGTCGCGGGAGGCGGGCGTACCGAACGCGACCTCCAACTCGGCCACGAGGACTGACCCTTCGGGCTGCCGCCCCATGCGGCGTGCCGTGGGCCGTTCGGAGTGACGCCGCGGGTTCGCGGGCCGGTACGGGCGCGCTGAGCCGGGCCGGGGCCGGTGCCGGGTTCTACGCTGAGCCCGGCCCCGGTGCGGGGCGCCGGTGGACCCAGGGAGCAACGATGCCGGAGCAGGGCCGGGACGCGGCCGACGCGCAGCGCGAGCACTGGCAGCGGACGTACACCGAGCATCCGGGGATGTACGGCGAGGCTCCCTCGGCCGCCGCTGTCCATGCCGCCGCGGTGTTCTGCGTGGCGGGCGCCAAGGACGTACTGGAGCTGGGAGCCGGGCACGGGCGCGACGCCCTGTACTTCGCCGGCTGCGGCTTCACCGTCCGCGCCACGGATTTCAGCCCGGCGGGGCTGAGACAACTGACGGACAGGGCTGACGAGTTGGGCCTGGGGCCCTCGGTGAGCGTCATGGTCCACGATGTGCGGCGCCCGCTGCCGCTGCCGGACGGCTCCGTGGACGCGGTCTTCGCCCACATGCTGATGTGCATGGCCCTGTCGACGCCGGAGATCCACCAGCTGGTGGGCGAGGTGCGGCGGGTACTGCGCCCCGGCGGCACGTTCGTCTACACCGTCCGGCACACCGGCGACGCCCACTACGGGGCGGGTACCGCCCACGGCGACGACATCTTCGAGCACGGCGGGTTCGCGGTGCACTTCTTCGACCGCTCCCTGGTCGACGCGCTGGCCGAGGGGTGGGAGCTGCGGGAGGTCCACGCCTTCGAGGAGGGCGACCTGCCTCGCCGTCTGTGGCGGATCACCCAGACGCTGCCGGGCGGCGCGGGCTCCGGTGCGGCAGACCGTGAGCGCGGTGCCGCGCGGCGGGAAGGCGACGGGGCTTTTGTGGACCAGACCTCTGGAGATATGGACAGTTCTGGCCGGGGCCCGCGCCGACGCGTAACGTGAGGCCACATGAAGATCCTCATCAGCGCCGACATGGAGGGCGCCACCGGCGTCACCTGGCCGGCCGATGTACTGCCGGGGACCGCGCAGTGGGAGCGCTGCCGGTCCCTGTTCACTTCGGACGTGAACGCGGCCGTCCTCGGCTTCTTCGACGGGGGCGCCGACGAGGTCCTCGTCAACGAGGCGCACTGGTCGATGCGCAACCTCTTCCTGGAGCGGCTCGACGAGCGCGCCCAGATGCTGACGGGCCGGCACAAGTCGCTCAGCATGGTCGAGGGCGTGCAGCACGGGGACGTGGACGGCATCGCGTTCGTCGGCTACCACACCGGCGCCGGCACCGAGGGCGTCCTCGCGCACACCTACCTCGCCAACACCATCACGGGCGTGTGGGTGAACGGCGTACGGGCCAGTGAGGGCCTGCTCAACTCCCACGTCGTCGCGGAGTACGGCGTACCGGTGGTGCTCGTCACCGGCGACGACCTGACGTGTCAGGACGCCGAGGGGTACGCCCCCGGAGCCCGCAAGGTCGCGGTCAAGGACCACGTCTCGCGGTACGCCGCCGTCTGCCGCACCCCGGCCCGTACGTCTGCGGACATCAGGGCCGCGGCCAAGGAGGCGACGGCTCTCGCCGAACGCCACGAACCGGTGCGCGGCGGCCCGTTCACCGTGGAGCTGGAATTCGACGCGGAGCACCTTTCGGGGGCCGCCACCGTGGTACCGGGGGTGGAGGCGACCGGAGAACGGCGTGTCGCGTACACCAGCACCACGATGTATGAGGGCATTCGTACGTTCAAGGCCGTCACGACGATCGTCTCGGCCGCGGTGGAGGAGCAGTATGGGTGAGCAGCAGCCGGTCGACGCGCTCGCGCTCGACGAGGTGGTGACCTTCACGTCCGATCTCATCCGCATCGACACCACCAACCGGGGCGGCGGCGACTGCCGCGAGCGCCCTGCCGCCGAGTACGTCGCGGAGCGGCTGGCCGAGGCCGGCCTGGCCCCCCTCCTGCTCGAACGCACCCCCGGCCGGACCAATGTCGTGGCCCGGATCGCCGGCACGGACCCGTCCGCCGACGCGCTCCTGGTCCACGGCCACCTCGACGTCGTACCCGCCGAACCCGCCGACTGGAGCGTGCACCCCTTCTCGGGGGAGGTCCGCGACGGAGTGGTCTGGGGCCGTGGCGCGATCGACATGAAGAACATGGACGCGATGGTCCTCGCGGTCGTACGGGCCTGGGCGCGCTCCGGCACCCGGCCGCGCCGCGACATCGTGCTCGCCTTCACCGCCGACGAGGAGGCCAGTGCCGTCGACGGCTCCGGCTTCCTCGCCGACGTTCATCCGGAACTCTTCGAAGGCTGTACGGAAGGCATCAGCGAATCCGGCGCCTACACCTTCCACGCGGGCCCCGGCATGGAGATCTACCCGATCGCCGCGGGGGAGCGGGGCACCGGCTGGCTCAAGCTCACCGGCGTCGGCACGGCCGGTCACGGCTCCAAGGTCAACCGGGACAACGCCGTGAGCAGGCTGGCCGCCGCCATCGCCCGGATCGGCGCGTACGAATGGCCGGTGCGGCTCACGCCGACCGTCCGGGCCTGCCTCACCGAGCTCGCCGCCCTGCACCAGCTCGACGTACCGGACTTCGATTCGCCCGGGTTCGACGTGGACGCCCTGCTCAACAAGCTGGGCCCGGCCGCCCAGCTGGTCGAGGCGACGGTACGGGGCAGCGCCAACCCGACGATGCTGGACGCCGGGTACAAGGTCAACGTCATTCCGGGGCGGGCGACCGCCTACGTCGACGGGCGGTTCCTGCCCGGCGGCGAGGAGGAGTTCCGCCGGACCCTGGACCTGCTCACCGGCGATCAGGTGGACTGGGAGTTCCACCACCGGGAGACCGCCCTGGAGGCGCCGACCGACTCGCCGACGTACGCGAAGCTGCGGGCGGCGGTGGAGCACTTCGCGCCCGGCGGGCATGTCGTGCCGTACTGCATGTCGGGCGGCACGGACGCCAAGCAGTTCTCGCGGCTCGGCATCACCGGCTACGGCTTCTCGCCGCTGAAGCTGCCCGTCGACTTCGACTACGGCGCCCTCTTCCACGGCGTCGACGAGCGCGTACCTGTCGAGGCCCTCCACTTCGGCGTGCGCGTGCTCGACCATTACCTGAAGACCGCATAGCGGGAAGACCGCCCGGCAGGGGGAGTTGGCAGGCATGGTGCCCACAGGGACGTACGGAAGCTGGCCGTCGCCGATCGGCGCCGAGCTCGCCGCCTCGCACGACGGGTACCCCGAGTACGTCGGCGTGATCGGCGACGAGGTGTGGTGGACGGCGCCGCGTCCCACCGAGGACGGTCGGCGCGCGCTGGTGCGCCGCTGGGCGGACGGCGGCGAGGAATCGGTTCTGCCCGCCCCCTGGAACGTGCGCAGCAGAGTCATCGAGTACGGCGGACAGCCCTGGGCGGGGGCACAGCGGGCGGTGGGCGGGCCGCTCGTCGTCTTCGTCCACTTCCCCGACCAGCGGCTCTACGCGTACGAACCCGACGCCCCCGGCGCCGCACCCCGCCCGCTCACCCCCGTGTCGGCGGTCGGCGGCGGGCTGCGCTGGGCCGACCCGCAGCTGCGCATGGACCGGGGCGCGGCGGGAGAGGTGTGGTGCGTACTGGAGGAGTTCACGGGCGAAGGGCCCACCGACGTACGGCGCGTCATCGTGGCCGTACCGCTCGACGGATCGGCCGCCGGCGACCGCGCCGCCGTAACCGAACTCTCCGACGGCGCGCACCGCTTCGTCACCGGGCCGCGCGTCTCCCCGGACGGGCGCCGCGTCGCCTGGATCGCCTGGGACCATCCGCGGATGCCCTGGGACGGCACGGAGGTGATGCTGGCGGACGTCGCCGATGACGGCACCTTCCAGGAACCGCGGCGCCTGCTCGGCGGGCCCGACGAGTCGGTCGCCCAGGTCGACTGGGCCGCCGACGGGCAGCTCCTCTTCTCCAGCGACCGCACCGGGTGGTGGAACCTCTACCGCGCGGACGCGCGCGGCGAGACGGTGGCGCTCTGCTCCCGCGACGAGGAGTTCGGCGGGCCGCTGTGGAAGATTGGCCTGCGCTGGTTCCACCCGCTGGACAACGGCCTGGTCGCCGTCATCCACGGCAGCGGTTCCACCACGCTGGGCATCCTCGATCCGGCCAGCTGCGAAGTCGTCGACTCCGCGGGGCCCTGGACCGAATGGGCCCCCACCCTCGCCGTGCACGGCAGCCGGGTCGTCGGCGTCGCCGCGAGCCCGCGCAGCGCGTACGAGGTCATGGAACTCGACACCAGCACCGGCCGCACGCGGGTCATCGGCTCCGCGC
The DNA here is from genome assembly GCF_018614005.1 of Streptomyces sp. ISL-99. NCBI lineage: Bacteria > Bacillati > Actinomycetota > Actinomycetes > Kitasatosporales > Streptomycetaceae > Streptomyces > Streptomyces sp. ISL-99. The sequence goes on along the minus strand of NZ_JAGGPC010000043.1, from coordinate 29,234 downwards.
ACGACGACCCGGTCGACCCGTCCTTCTACCCCGAGCCGCAGATCCGCGTCTTCACCGGGCCCGACGGCCGTGAGACGCACGCCCACATCTACCCGCCGCACAACCCGGACCGCGTCGCGCCCGCCGACGAACTGCCGCCGTACGTCGTGTGGGCGCACGGCGGGCCGACGCAACGCGCGCCGCTCGTACACGACCTGGAAATCGCCTACTTCACCTCGCGCGGCATCGGGGTGGCCGAGGTCAACTACGGCGGATCGACGGGGTACGGGCGTGAGTACCGCAACCGGCTGCGCGAACAGTGGGGCGTCGTGGACGTCGAGGACTGCGCCGCCGTCGCCGTCGCCCTCGCCGAGGAGGGCACCGCGGACCCGCGAAGGCTCGCGATCCGCGGCGGCAGCGCGGGCGGCTGGACGGCGGCCGCCTCGCTGACCGCCACGGATGTGTACGCCTGCGGCACCGTCATCTACCCGATCCTCGACCTGACGGCCTGGGCGACGGGCGAGACCCACGACTTCGAATCCCGCTATCTGGAGAGCCTCGTCGGACCGCTCGCCGCCTACGCCGACCGCTACCGCGACCGTTCGCCCGCCCATCAGGCAGACCGGATCACCGCACCCTTCCTGCTGCTCCAGGGGCTGGACGACGTGATCTGCCCGCCCGCGCAGTGCGAGCGGTTCCTGGAGCGCATGGCGGGGCGCGGCGTCCCGCACGCCTACATCGCCTTCGACGGCGAGGGGCACGGCTTCCGCAGGGCCGAGACCATGGCCCGCGCGCTGGAGGCCGAACTCTCCCTGTACGTCCAGACCTTCGGCATCGACCGGAGCGACGTACCACTCCTGGAGCTCGCCAAATGACCCTTGCGCCGCTGACCCGGCCCGTGCGGCTCAGGCAGGGCGCACGGGTCGCCGTCGTGGCGCCCGGCGGGCCCGTCCCCGGGGAACGGCTGGAGACGGGACTCGACATCCTGCGGGGCTGGGGCCTCGACCCGGTGGTGGGACGCCATGTGCTGGACGTGCACCGGGACTTCGGCTATCTCGCCGGTGCGGACGAGGGGCGGGCCCGGGACCTGGAGGAGGCCTGGTGCGACCCGTCGGTGGACGCGGTGATCTGCGCGCGGGGCGGTTACGGCGTCCAGCGCATCGTGGACCTGCTCGACTGGGCGGCGATGCGCGCGGCCGGGCCCAAGGTCTTCGTCGGGTACAGCGACATCACGGCGCTGCACGAAGCGTTCGCCGTACGGCTGGGGCTGGCCACCCTGCACGGTCCGATGGCCGCCACGGTGTCCTTCCTCAAGGACGCCCGCACCCAGGACTCGCTGCGGGCCACCCTCTTCGAGCCGGAGTCGGTCATGACGCTGGGTCTTGAGACAGCGGGCGTACTGGTCCCCGGCCGGGCGCGCGGCGTCACGCTCGGCGGCTGCGTCAGTCTGCTCGCCGCCGGCCTCGGCACCCCGGACGCGCGCCCCGGCGCGCGCGGCGGGCTGCTGCTCATCGAGGACATCGGCGAGGAGGCGTACCGCCTCGACCGGATCCTCACGCAGCTCTCGCGCTCCGGCTGGCTGGACGGCGTGGCGGGCGTCGCCCTCGGCTCGTGGGAGGACTGCGGCCCGTACGAGGAGGAGGTACGGACGCTGCTGTACGACCGGCTGGGTCCGCTGGAGGTGCCGGTCGTCGAGGAGCTGGGCTTCGGGCACTGCGCGACCGCCCTGACCATGCCGCTGGGCGTGCCCGCCGTACTCGACACGGACACCCGCGCCCTCACCCTCGACGTGCCCGCGCTGCGCTGAGGAGACCGGCGGGTTCAAGCGTCCGGGTGGTCCCCCGTCGCCCCGTCGATGAGCTCCCGCAGGATGTCCATGTGGCCCGCGTGCCGCACGGTGTCCTCCAGCATGTGGATGAGCACCCAGCGCATCGACACGGTGTTGCCCGACCACGAAGTGCCCAGCGTGTCCAGGTCGAGCTCGGCCATGGCCCGGTCGGCCGCTGCCCGCGCGCGCCCGTAGAACTCCACGATGTCCGAGGTCGACTCGCCGTCGGCCACCACTATGTCCTCGCCCTTGAACGGATCGAACCACAGCGGCTCGCTCTCGCGCCCGAACGTGGTGCAGAACCATCCGTATTCCACGCTCGCCAGGTGCTTCACCAGACCCAGCAGACTTGTCCCCGACGGGGTCATGGGACGGCGCAGCTGCTCGTCGTCGAGCCCGTCCAGCTTCCACAGCACGGCATCACGGTGCCGGTCCAGGCTGACCTGGAGACTTTCCTTCTCGCCGCCCGTGAACGGAACATGTTTCCTCGTCATGCCCCGGAACGTAACAGCCGGGTCTGACAACGCCTTCCGCGCTCCGCCGTCCGGCCCGGCCGCCGTCATCTCCACTGACTCTCCATCAATCACCCGTGTCCCGACCGTTGACAGTGGTATGACACGTGTCACAGCATGACCGGCGCCGATACTTACTGGTCGGTAAGGTGTCGTGTCCTCAGTGTGGAGGTCCCCCATGTCCCGTCGCCGTCGCCGCCACCCCGTCTCCGCGTCCCGCAGACCGATCGTGTTCGCCGCCGGCGCCGCACTCGCCGCGCCCCTTGTCCTCGCCGCTCCCGGACAGGCTGGTGCGACCACCGGATTCACCGTCACCCCACTGAAGTTCACCGTGCAGGCGGGCGACAGGAAGTGTGTCGTCGACGCCGACCTCTACCGTCCCGCCGGGGCCGACAAGGCCCGTCCCGCACCCGCCGTCCTCACCACCAACGGCTTCGGCGGCAGCAAGGCCGACGGCTCCACCGACGCCATCGCCAAGGCGTTCGCCACCCGCGGCTACGTCGCCCTCGCCTACTCCGGCCTCGGCTTCGGCAAGTCCGGCTGCCCCATCTCGCTCAACGACCCGGAGATCGACGGCCGGGCGGCGTCGAGCCTCATCGACTTCCTCGGCGGCACACGGGCCGCCGACGACGGCACCCGCGCCGACTACGTCGTCAAGGACGGCGCCGGCGACCCGCGCCTCGGGATGATCGGCGGCTCGTACGGTGGCACGATCCAGCTGGCCACGGCGGCGAACGACCGCCGCCTGGACGCCCTCGTCCCCCTCATCACCTGGAACGACCTCGCCTACTCCCTCGACCCGAACAACGCGAACGACCCGGCCACCCCCGGCGCGTACAAGTACCAGTGGACGTCCGGCTTCTTCCTCATGGGCGAGGCACAGGGACTGCTCAACCCCAGCCTCGACCCGTCCCGGATCGGTGGCGGCGGCTGTCTGCACTTCGTCGCCAAGGCCTGCGAGACCACCCGGCTCCTCGCCTCCGGCCGCTACCCCGCCGACCGCACCGCCGAGATGCTGGCGTACGCGCGCAGCGTCTCCCCGGCCTCGTACCTCCACAGGGTCAAGGCGCCGACGCTGATCATCCAGGGCCAGGCCGACACCCTCTTCAACCTCAACGAGGCCGAGGCGACGTACAAGACCCTCAAGGCGCAGGGCACCGAGACCCGCATGATCTGGCAGTCCTGGGGCCACAGCGGCGGCCTCACCGACCCCGCCGCAGGTGAACTCAACCTCGGACAGGGCAATCTGGAGACGAGTTACGTCGGCAAGCGCATCCTCGCCTGGTTCGACCGCTACCTGCACGGCAAGAAAGGCACCGACACCGGCCCCGCCTTCGCGTACTACCGTGACTGGCAGAGCGGTTACGGTACGGCCGCCGCGCCGCCCGCGCTCTCGCGGAAGGTCTACCTCTCCGGCGACGGCAAGCTCGTCGACAACCGCTCGAAGGTCGTGCGCGGCGCCCGCGAGTACCGCAACCGCCTGTTCCCCACCAGCCACTCCGAGAACTCGCTGACCGGCCTGACCGGCCTGACCGGCCTGCCCGACCGCGAGCCGAGCGACGCCCCCGGCACGTACCTGGGCTGGTCCACCGAGCCGCTCAAGGCCCCCGTGGACGTGGTCGGCGCGCCGAAGGCGACGCTCAAGGTCGTCTCCCCGCAGACCGAGCGCGTACAGAACTCCGACGACGCCGCCGACAAGCTCGTCCTCTTCGCCAAGCTGTACGACGTCGCTCCCGACGGCAGGAAGACACTGGTCCAGCGCCTGGTCGCGCCGGTCCGGGTGCCCGACGTGCGCCGCGCCTTCACGGTCTCGCTGCCCGGCATCGTGCACCGGTACGAGGCGGGACACCGGCTGGAGTTCGTCGTCGCGGCGAGCGACGACGCGTACTACGGCAACCGCGGCATCAAGCCGGTCACCATCACCAGCGCCCCCGAGGACACCGGCGTGCTGGAGCTCCCGGTGGTCAGGGGCACACTCGGCTGAGCTGCACCGGGGGGCCGGGCAGGTCGCGCCTGTCACCTGTACGGCCCCCTCCACCGCACCCTCGGCGCGCTGTGCGGCGGCTGCTTCAGGGGCCGGCGGAAGTAGCCTGGCCGGATGTCCGAGAGCGCTGCCTACCTTGCCGAGGGCCCGCGGGTGGCCCTGCGGCACTTCAGCCATGCCGACGCCGACGAGTTCACCGCGCGGGCGCGCGAGAGCAGAACCCTGCACCACCCGTGGCTCTTCCCACCGGAACAGCCCGCGGCGTACGCCTCCTACGCGGGTCTGCTCATCGACGACCCGACGAGGGCCGGCTACCTGGTGTGCGAGCGCTCCGACGACCGCATCGCGGGCTTCATCAACATCAACAACATCGTCGGGGGCGGCTTCCTGTGCGGCGCCCTGGGCTACGGGGCGTTCGCGCACGTGGCGGGCCGCGGCCTGATGAGCGAGGGCCTGGGCCTGGTCATGGACCAGGCCTTCGGCCCCCTCGGCCTGCACAGACTGGAGGCCAATATCCAGCCGGCGAACGAGGCGTCCATCGCGCTCGTGCGCAGGGCCGGGTTCCGGCTGGAGGGGTACTCGCCCGACTTCATCTACGTCAACGGCGCCTGGCGCGACCACGAGCGATGGGCGATCACCACGGAGATGCGGCACTGAACCCCGGCGCTCCGCGACGTGCCCCGCGTGGCCGGATCCGGAGCAGGACACCCTGGTCACAGAGGCGTCCGGCATGTTCCGATGGTTGCCGGGCGCCGGTGGACGGCGGCCCGTGTGAGGGAGTGAGGCTGCCTTGGCCACCACCGTGAGACGTGCCGTACTGACCCTGCCCGCCGCCCCTTTGGGGCCGGAGAACCCGCTTCCGGGCCTGCGGCCACTCGACGAGCAGCACGTTGTCGACGAGCGCTCGCGGGCGAGGCTCCCGCGCGACATGGCCCGGCAGGTCGGATACGAGCCGCTGCGCACCCACCTGCCCGTCCGCGTCCTGGACGGATACGGACGCGAGCGCCGGGAGACGGACTTCGAAGCGATCGTCATCGAGAACGACCGGCTGCGCGCGACCGTGCTGCCGGGGCTCGGCGGGCGCGTGCACTCACTGTTCCACAAGCCGTCAGGACGCGAACTCCTCTACCGCAACCCGGTCTTCCAGCCCGCCGACTTCGCGATCAACGGCGCCTGGTTCTCCGGCGGACTGGAGTGGAACATCGGCGCCACCGGACACACGACGCTGTCCTGCGCACCGCTGCACGCCGCGATCGTCCCCGCCCCCGACGGCGGCGACATGGTCAGGCTCTGGGAGTGGGAACGGCTGCGCGACCTGCCCTTCCAGGTGGACCTGTGGCTGCCGGCCGACTCCGACTTCCTGTACGTCGGCGTACGGATACGCAACCCGCACGAGCGGACCGTGCCCACCTACTGGTGGTCCAACATCGCGGTCCCCGAGGACGAGGGGACCAGGGTCCTCGCCCCGGCGGACGAGGCCTGGCACTTCGGGTACGAACGCAGCCTGCGGCGCGTTCCGGTACCGGATTCCCACGGCGACGGAGTCGACCGTACCTACCCGCTGCGCGGCGAACACCCCGCCGACTACTTCTACGAAGTGCCCCGAGAGGCCCGCAAGTGGATCGCCTCACTCGACGCAGGCGGGCAGGGCCTCGTCCAGACCTCCACCGACGAGCTGCGCGGACGCAAGCTGTTCCTGTGGGGCGCGGGGCGGGGCGGGCGGCGCTGGCAGCAGTGGCTGACCGAGCCGGGGACCCCGGGTTACGCCGAGATCCAGGCCGGCCTCGCCCGTACCCAACTGGAGCACGTACCGCTGGAGGCCGGGGCCGAGTTCAGCTGGCTGGAGGCGTACGGGCCGCTGGCCGCCGACCCCGGCGCCGTGCACGGCGAGGACTGGTCCGCGGCGCGCGCGGAGGCCGAGGCGCGGCTGGAGGAGGCGCTGCCGCGGGCGCGGGTGGACGCGGCGTACGAGGCGTGGCGGCCGTACGCCGACCACGAGCCGGGGGAGTCCCTGGCCACCGGATCCGGGTGGGGCGCCCTCGAAGTGCTGCGCGCCGGAGCCAAGCTGCCGGGCACGCCCTTCGGCGAGGCGACGCTCGGCGAACCGCAGGAACCCTGGCTGGAGTTGCTGCGTACCGGCACGTTTCCGTCGTCGGGCGAGGTGGCGCCGCCCGGCCCGTCCCTGGTCGCGCCGCACTGGCGGGACATGCTGGAGACGGCGCCGGCCGAGCCCCTCACCGAGTACCACCTGGGTGTCGCCCAGTGGCACGCGGGTGATCTGGCGCAGGCGGTGCGCAGCTGGGAGCGGGGCCTTCAAGCCACCCGGTCGCGCTGGCCGTTGCTGCGCTGCCTCGCCGTCGCCGACCGGGACGCGGGCAACGCCGGGCGTGCCGCCGATCATTACGCCGAGGCGTTCGAAGACCTGTGCCGCGAGCGGGGCGAGGGTGAGGTGTGGGCGGCGGCGACGGCCGCGCTGGGGCGCGAGGCGATCGCCGCGCTGCTCGCGGCGGGGCGGGCGGACGCGGCGCGCGCGGTCTGGCAGGGGCTGCCGCCCGCCCTGCGCGCGAGCGGCCGCTTCCGGCTCGCCGACGCGCAACTCCTGGCCGCCGAGGGCGACAAGGAGGGCGCGCGGGCGGTCTTCGACGCCGGGTTCGAGGTGCCGGACCTGCGCGAGGGCGCGGAGATTCTGGGCGAGGTGTGGGCGGCGGTCAGCGACGATCCGTTGCCCGACGCGTACGACTACCGGATGCGGCCGGCGGCGGCGGAGTAGGGCGGCTCGGGCCGGCTCAGGTCACCGGGCGCCGGTCGACGTACTCGAAGACCGAGCCGTCGGGGTGTGCGGCGATCAGGTTGCGGCCGACCGGGGTCGGGACGGGGCCCGCGATGATGCGGGCGCCCGCCCCGGTCAGGGCCGCGCCGGCCTCGTCGACGTCCTTGACGGCGATGGTCGCCGACACCTTGCGCAGCACTTCGAGTTCGGACTCGGGGCCGCTCATCAGGAGGAAGCAGCCGACCGCGGCGACGGATACCCCGCCGCGCTCGAAGCGCAGCGCGCGGGTCCCGGTGAGGCGTTCGTAGAAGGCGACCGGGGCCTCCAGGTCGTCGACGCAGATGCGCAGCGTGGTTCCGAGGATCTCCATGGGGACCAGCGTAGTTGGTCGTGTGCCGGGCCGGCGGGGGTACGCCCAGGGTCCCTGCCGGGGGCCTTTCCCCACCCCGCCCCTTCCCGAACCGGGGCTCCGCCCCAGACCCCGGACGCCCTACGGGCGTGTCCTCAAACGCCGGACGGGCTGGATACTTCGGCTGAGCGCGGCTCGATGAGCCGCGCTCAGCCGAAAACAGTCGCCCGATGGCACCTCCAGACCTGCCGCACAGTGTCACAGTGGGAAGGGGCGGGGTGGGGAAAAGCCCCGCAGGGTCATGGGCGCGCAGTCTGGGCGACCGGCTCACGCGCGGCACAGCACCTCCCCGTGCGGCACCATGAACCACGCGTCCTCCCGGCCGCCCCACTCCCGCCACGCCCCGGCGATCGCCGCCAGGTCGTCCCGCGTCGCGTGGCCGCCGGCCACCGCCAGTTCGGCGTACCCGGACGCCGTCGTGCGGTCCGCCCACAGACCGCTCCACCACGCCCGCTCCTCCGGCGTCGCGAAACACCACGTCGCCGCCGACGCCCGCACGTCGGTGAAGCCGGCCCGGCGCGCCCAGGACAGGAGCCTGCGGCCCGCGTCCGGTTCGCCGCCGTTCGCGCGGGCCACCCGGCCGTACAACTGCTGCCAGTCGTCCAGCAGCGGCACCTCCGGGAACCACGTCATGGCGGCGTAGTCACTGTCGCGCGCCGCGACGAGCCCACCCGGACGGCACACGCGGCGCATCTCCCGCAGCGCCCGCACCGGATCGCCGACGTGCTGGAGTACCTGATGCGCGTGGACGACGTCGAACGAGTCGTCGGGAAAGTCGAGCGCGTGGACATCGGCCACCGCGAACTCCACATTGCCCAGGCCGCGTTCCGCCGCGACCTCACGCGCCCGCCCGAGCACGTCCCGCTCCGCGTCGACCGCCGTCACCCGGCCGGGGCCGACGAGTGCGGCCAGGTCCGCCGTGATGGTGCCGGGGCCGCAGCCCACGTCCAGGACGTCCAGCCCCGGCCGCAGTTCGCCCAGGAGGTACGCCGCGGAGTTGGCGGCGGTACGCCAACTGTGCGAGCGCAGCACCGACTCGTGGTGTCCGTGGGTGTAGACGGCTGTCTCCGCCGGCATGGCCCGTACTCCTTCTTCGTCATGCGTCCGAGTGGTGGAAGCGGTACGCCGTACGGTACGCCGCCATGCCGGTATGTGAGACGGAGATCTCGGTATGCGAGACGCCTATGCGTGCCGGAGGCGGGTACTCGCACGCCATGGATACGAACCTGTCGGAACAGATCGCACGGGTCGTCCGCGAGACCCTCAAGGACGGACTGCGCGAACAGACCAGGAAGCAACGCCGCACCGCGCGCCTCTACACCGCCGCCGCGGCCGCCGCGCTGTACGGAGGCGCGGCGGTCGCCGCCTTCCTCGTACTCGTGCTGGACATCGCCCTGCCCGCGTGGGCGGCCGCACTCGTCGCCGGAATCCTGCTGACCGGGCTGGCCGTCGTGCTCAAGCAGCAGGCGGGCCGCCCCGGCAGCGGTACCCACGACGCCGAGCTCGGCGCCCCCGCCGTGCCGCCCGTCGTCCCGCCGAGCGGCACACCCTTCGGCACCCCGCCCGTCCCGCCGGCGCCCCCGGCCGCCCCGGCATCCGGCGACCCCGACGCGCCTCGGCGCCCCGCCTGACTCCCGGGCGGAGACGTGCGGTTGCGGGAGGGGGGGGCGCGTCATGTCCCCAGTACCTGCGGCAGCACCTTGGTGCGGTAGAAGTCGAAGAACCCGCGCTGGTCGGGGCCGATCTGGTTCACGTACGCCCGGTCGAACCCGGCGTCGGCGTACGCCAGCAGTCCGCGCACGTGCGCGTCGGTGTCGTCGCCGCAGACCACGTTCGAGGCGACCATGTCCTCGGTGACCAGGGTCGAGGCCTGCTCGAAGTGGCGTGGTGCCGGCAGGACTTGGCCGAGCTCGCCGGGCAGCTGGGCGTTCGGCCACAGGCGGTGGACCGTGCGTACCGCCTCGTCGCGGTCCGGTCCGTAACAGACCTTCGTCCCGCCGCTCACCGGCTTGCGGCCGCCGCCTCCCGTGCGGAAGCGGGTCACCGGCTCCTCCTCGGGAGCCATGGTGATCAGGCCGTCGCCGATCCGTGAGGCCAGCGACATGGCCTTGGCGCCGAACGCGGAGATGTCGATCGGGACATGCTCGTCCGGCACGGTGTACAGCCGCGCGTTCTCCACCGTGTAGTGCTTGCCCTCGTGGCTGACCTCGTTGCCGTCGAAGAGGCTGCGGATGAGCTGTACGGCCTCCTCCAGCATCTCCAGCCGCACCCGCGTGCTCGGCCACGCGCCGCCCAGGATGTGCTCGTTGAGCGCCTCACCGGTGCCCACGCCCAGCCGGAACCTGCCGTCGCCGAGCTGTACGGCCGCCGTGGCCGCCGCCTGAGCCACCACGGCCGGGTGGATGCGTACGGTCGGGCAGGTGACCGCCGTCTGCACCGGCAGCGAGACTGCCTCAGACAGGGCGCCGATCACCGACCAGACGAAGGGGCTCTGCCCCTGTTCCTCGTTCCACGGGTGGTAGTGGTCGGAGATCCACAGCGCCTGGAAGCCGGCCTGCTCGGCCATCCGCGCCTGTTCGACAAGGTCGGCGGGGCCGAACTCCTCGGTCGACAGGAAGTATCCGTACTCGGTCATGAGGGGCGCCTCCCGGGCGAGCGGTTGCTGTGCGGCGGGTAACCCGCGCGTTCGCCGGGAAACCCGCGCCACCCCGTGTTTGCACCCCGGGGACAGGGGCACCGGGAAGGTCCACCGCAACCGCCCCGCCTACGAGGTGAACGCAGTGACCCGTAACCGTCCCCGCATCGTCATCGTCGGAGCGGGTTTCGCCGGCCACCAGGCCGCGAAGACCCTCTCCCGGCAGCTCAGGGACAACGCCGAGATCGTCCTCCTCAACCCCACCGACTACTTCCTCTACCTCCCCCTCCTGCCACAGGTCGCCGCCGGCATCCTCGAACCGCGCCGCGTCACGGTGTCGCTGCCCGCGACGCTTCCGCGCGTACGGCTGGTCCTCGGCGAGGCGGACCACATCGACCTGGCGGCCCGGCGCGTGCACTACACCGGGCCCGAGGACGACAGGGGTGAGCTGGAGTACGACCGGCTCGTGCTCGCCGTCGGCAGCGTCAACAAGCTGCTGCCGGTTCCCGGCGTCGCCGAGCACGCCCATGGTTTCCGCGGCCTGCCCGAGGCCCTCTACCTGCGCGACCACGTGACCCGCCAGATCGAACTGGCCGCCGCCGCCGGCGACCCGGACGAGTGCGCCGCGCGCTGCACCTTCGTCGTCGTCGGCGCCGGCTACACCGGGACCGAGGTCGCCGCCCAGGGCCAGATGTTCACCGACGCCCTCGTCCGCAAGCAGCGCGCCTGGCGGCACGCCGGGCACAAGCCGCGCTGGCTGCTCCTCGACATCGCGCCGCGCGTCCTGCCCGAGCTGGACCGGCGCCTGTCACGGACGGCCGACAAGGTGCTGCGGGGGCGCGGAGTCGACGTACGGACGGAGACCTCCGTCAAGGAGGCCACCCGCGAAGGGGTCCTGCTCGACGACGGGGAGTTCGTCGACACGAAGACGCTGGTCTGGTGCGTCGGCGTACGCCCCGATCCGCTGGTCTCCGAGGTCGGCCTGCCCGTCGAGCGCGGGCGGCTGCTCGTCGAGCCGACGCTCGAAGTGCCCGGCCATCCGGAGGTCTTCGCCTGCGGTGACGCGGCGGCCGTGCCCGACCTCACCAGGCCGGGGGAGTTCACGCCGATGACCGCCCAGCACGCCGCCCGGCAGGGAAAGGTGGCGGGCCGCAATGTCGCCGCCTCCCTCGGGCACGGGGAGCGGCAGCGGTACAAGCACAACGACCTGGGGTTCGTCGTGGACCTCGGCGGGGTCAAGGCCGCCGCCAACCCGCTCGGCGTGCCCCTGTCCGGCCCCGTCGCGGGCGCGGTCACGCGCGGCTACCACCTCGCCGCCATGCCCGGCAACCGGGTGCGGGTCGCCGCCGACTGGGTGCTCGACGCCGTACTGCCGCGTCAGGCCGTGCAGCTGGGGCTCGTACGGTCCTGGTCCGTCCCGCTCGACACGTCGTCACCGGAACTGGCCAGGGTCCCCGGACCGCGCGGCCGGGCGCAGCAAAGTGAACCCGACCGATGACCACAAGGAGTGACCACAGGGAGTGACATGGACAGCGAACAGCTCATCCAGCTCGGGCAGCAGCTGAGGGTGGACGCGGTACGGGCCGCCGACGCCGCGCAGTCGGGCCATCCGACGTCGTCGATGTCGGCGGCGGACCTGGCGGCCGTACTCCTCGGCGGGCACCTGCGCTACGACTTCGGCCGCCCCGACCATCCCGGCAACGACCGGCTGATCCTCTCGAAGGGCCACGCGTCCCCGCTGCTGTACGCCATGTACCGGGCGGCCGGCGCCATCGACGACGAGGAACTCCTCACCTACCGGCGGCGCGGCAGCCGCCTCGAAGGGCACCCCACGCCCAGGCTCCCCTGGGTGGACGTGGCGACGGGCTCGCTCGGGCAGGGCCTGCCGGTCGGCGTCGGAGTGGCGCTCGCGGGCAAGCGGCTGGACCGGGTCCCGTACCGCGTGTGGGTGCTCAGCGGTGACAGCGAGATGGCCGAGGGATCGGTGTGGGAGGCCGTCGAGCACGCGGCCCACGAGCACCTCGACAACCTCACCCTGGTCATCGACGTCAACCGGCTCGGACAGCGCGGCCCCACCCGCCAGGAGTGGGACCTGGGGGCCTACAGCCGCCGGCTGCACGCTTTCGGCTGGCACACCATCGAGGTCGACGGCCACGACGTCGAGGCCGTCGACACCGCCTTCAACGAGGCGCGCTCGACCACGGGCCGGCCCACCGCGGTCATCGCGCGCACCCGCAAGGGGCGCGGTGTCGCCGCCGTGGAGGACAAGGAAGGCATGCACGGCAAGCCGCTGAAGGACGCCGGGAGCGCGATCGAGGAGCTCGGCGGCCCCCGGTTCGCCCACGTGGAGGTGGGAAAGCCGGCCGCCGCGCGCATCTCCGCTCTGCTCGCCGCCCGTAACGGCAAGCTGAAGCTGCCGGGCTACGAGAAGGGCGACGAGGTCGCCACCCGCAACGCCTACGGAGAGGCGCTCGCCGCGCTCGGGGCCGCGCGCGGCGACATCGTGGCCCTCGACGGCGAGGTGAGCGACTCGACCCGGTCGCAGTTCTTCGCCAAGGAGCACCCGGACCGGTTCTTCGAGTGCTACATCGCCGAACAGCAACTGGTCGCGGCGGCGGTCGGGATGCAGACACGCGGTTACGTCCCGTACGCCTCGACCTTCGCCGCGTTCCTGACCCGCGCGCACGACTTCGTACGCATGGCGGCGGTCAGCAGGGCCGGCATCAACCTGGTCGGGTCGCACGCCGGAGTCGCCATCGGTGAGGACGGCCCCTCCCAGATGGGACTCGAAGACCTCGCGCTCTTCCGCGCCGTACACGGCAGCACCGTCCTGTACCCCTGCGACGCCAACCAGACCGCCAAGCTCGTCGCCGCGATGGCGGAGGGCGAAGCGCAGAGCCGCGGCGTGCGCTACCTGCGCACCAGCCGGGGCGCCACCCCCGTCATCTACGGGCCCGACGAGGAGTTCCCCGTCGGCGGCAGCAAGCTGCTGCGCTCCGGCGACGACGACCAACTGACCCTGCTCGCAGCGGGCGTGACGGTCCATGAGGCGCTGCGCGCCGCGGACCTGCTGGCGCAGGACGGCGTGCCGGTGAGGGTCGTCGACCTGTACTCGGTCAAGCCCGTCGACGAGCGCGCCGTGCAGGAGGCGGCGGAACGCACCGGCTGCCTGGTGACGGTGGAGGACCACCACCCGCAGGGCGGCCTGGGCGACGCGGTCGCCGAGGTGTTCTCCGACGGACGGCCCGTGCCGCGACTGGTCCGCCTGGCCGTGGGGAACATGCCCGGCTCGGCCACGGAGCAGGAACAGCTGAGCGCCTCGGGGATCGACGCCGACTCGATCGCGGCCGCCGTGAAGCTGCTGGCGGAGAAGGTGATCGTACGGTGAGAGCGCGGCGGGGAGTGGGTGGCGGGATGCCCTGAACATCCCGCCACCCTCCCCGCGCCGTGCGGGCCCGCCGGGAGCGGGCCCGCTTGTCGTGCTGGTGGCGGTCGCAGTGCGTACGACGCCGAGAGAGCCCAGGAGAGAGACGATGAGCGACACCACGACCGTCAGGGCCGGGCACCGCACGGTGACTGTCCACCGCCCGGACAAGGTCCTCTTCCCCGACTGCGGCCTCACCAAAGCCGATGTCGTCGGCTACTACCGGCGGGTGGCGGCGTTCATGGTGCCCCAGTTGCGCGACCGGCCCCTGATGCTGGAACGCCGGCCCGACGGCACCGAAGGCCCGCGCTTCATGCAGAAGGACACCCCCGAGCACTACCCCGACTGGGTACGCCGGGTGCGGGTCCCCAAGGAGGGCGGCACCGTCACGCACACCGTGTGCGACAACAGCGCCACCCTCGTCTTCCTGGCCGACCAGGCGTGCCTCACGCTCCACCGCTGGCTCTCCCGGGCCGACCGCGTCGACTGGCCCGACCGGCTGGTCTTCGACCTCGACCCGCCCGGTGACGACTTCCCGGCGGTACGGGAGGCGGCGCACCGGCTCGGTGAACTCCTCGACCAGCTACGCGGAGACACTCGCCGCGCGCCACCCGGACGAACTGACCACGGCCGTACGCAAGGACGCCCGCGGCGACCGGCTCTTCCTGGACACCGGGCGCAACGCCTACGCCCAGACGGCCGTCGCCCCCTGGTCGCTCCGCCCCGAGGAAGGCGCCCCGGTCGCCGCGCCCCTCTCCTGGGAGCAGCTCGACGACAAGGAACTCACCGCCCGGAGCTGGTCGTTGACGGACCCCGACGGCGTACTGGAACAGGCCCGCGCGAACCCCTGGGCGGGCGTCTCCTCCAGGGGCCGCGCGCTGGGCCCGGCGCGCAGGCGCCTGCGCGCCCTGCGCTGACCGAACCCGCACGGTTTCGAACGACATTCGGGCGTCGGGAGTTTGGACCCGACGCCACGGGTTACCCGATGTCGGAGGCTGCAATGGCAAATACATCCGGAAAGTCAGATACGTCCGAAGCATCCGAGAACAAGCCGAAGAACGACCAGAGTTCACCGAGCAAGACACAGAGCAACAAGACACAGAGCAACAAGACACAGAGCAACAAGACACAGAGCAACAAGACGGAAAGTCTGCCGGGCCCGATGGATGTGCTGCGCGGAGCGCGGGCACAACTGGCGGAGCTCACCGGCATGGAGGCCGAATCGGTCTCGTCCTTCGAACGCATGGAGGACGACGGCTGGATGTTGCGGATCGAGGTGCTCGAACTGGCCCGGGTCCCCGACACGATGAGCCTTCTCGCGTCGTACGAAGTCACCCTCGACGCCTACGGGGCGCTCACCGGCTACCGGCGCGTCCGCCGCTACGAGCGCGGCAGGGCAGACCGTTCATAAACTCCCAGACTCCCACACTAAGGAGGGCCGGTCGGCATGACCGTAGTCCCGGCACAGCAAGGTGGAGGCGGCGGCGGTACCAGCGGCCTCTACGACGTCCTGGAGCTCGTCCTCGACCGGGGGCTCGTCATCGACGCATTCGTCCGTGTCTCCCTGGTCGGCATCGAGATCCTCAAGATCGACATCCGGGTCGTGGTGGCGAGCGTCGACACGTACCTGCGCTTCGCGGAGGCCTGTAACCGCCTCGACCTCGAAACCGGCGCCAACAAGAGCCCCGGCCTCCCCGAGATCGTCGGCGAGGTCACCGAGTCCGGCGCCAAGGGCAAGTCCAAGGGTGCGCTGTCCGGCGCCGCCGAGACCATCTCGGACGCGTTCCAGCAGGTCCGCGGCGGCGGTGACGAGCAGTCCGAGTCCAAGCCGCGCGCCCGGCGCAGCACCACGTCCCGCCGGAAGGAGGAGCAGGAGTGAGTACGTACGTCTACGGCATCGCACGCGGCGACCACCCGGAACTGCCCCAGCCGACGAACGGGGTCGGTGACCCGCCGATGCCCGTACGCGCCCTCAGGACCGGCGAGCTGACCGCCCTGGTGAGCGACGCGCCCCAGGATTTGCGGCCCAAGCGGCGCGATCTGCTGGCCCACCAGACCGTGCTCGCGGAGGCCGGCGCGGTGGGCGCCGTGCTGCCGATGCGCTTCGGGAGCCTGTCGACCGACGACGAGTCGGTACGCACGGTGCTCGCCGAACGCGAGAAGCACTACCTGGAGCGGCTCGACGCGCTCGACAAGAAGGTCGAGTACAACGTGAAGGCCTCGCACGACGAGGAGGCCGTCCTCCACCAGGTCCTCGCGGACGACGCCGAGCTGCGGGCGCTCAGCGAAGCCAACCAGGCGGCCGGCGGAGGCACGTACGAGCAGAAGCTGCGGCTCGGTGAACGTGTCGTGGCGGCGGTGCAGCAGCGCGAACAGCGCGACGGCGAACTGGTGCGCCAGGCTCTGGAGGGGGCGGCGGGAGCCGTCAGTCCGGGGCCCGAGAGCAGCGGCTGGCTGGCGAATGTCTCCTTCCTCGTCGACCGCGACCGCACAGCGGACTTCGTGGAGGCGGTGGACGCCCTGCGCAAGGAGCACCCCCATCTCGTGCTCCAGGTGAACGGCCCGCTGCCGCCCTACAGCTTCGTGGAGTGACGGGACGATGGGTCTCCTGGGAGAGCTGCTTCTCCTGCCGCTGGCCCCTGTCCGCGGCACCTCATGGGTGCTGCGGCAGGTGGTCACGGAGGCGGAACGGCAGTACTACGACCCGTCGGCCATCCAGCGCGAACTCGCTGCCTTGGAGCGCCAATTGGAGGCCGGAGAGATCGACGAGGCCGAATTCGACCGCCGTGAGGACGAACTCCTGGACCGGCTGGAGAAGAGGAACCCCACGACATGAACGACAGGCCGGCCGATGACCCCGCAAAGGGCGCCGTCACCGCGGAAAGCGGAATCCGGGGCCGCCGATGACGACGCCGAACAGACTTCCCGACGCGTACGCCTCCAATGGAAGCGCGAATCTCGCCGACATTCTTGAGCGCGTACTGGACAAGGGTGTCGTCATCGCGGGAGACATCAAGATCAATCTCCTCGACATCGAACTTCTCACCATCAAACTGCGCCTCGTCGTCGCCTCTGTCGACAAGGCGAAGGAAATGGGCATCGACTGGTGGGAGGACGACCCGTCCCTCTCCACCGGCGCCCGTCGCCGTGAACTCGCCGAGGAGAACGAGCGGTTGCAGCGGCGCATCGCCGACCTGGAGGCGGCGCCCGCACTCGCAGAGCGCAAGGACGACGAGGCATGAACGAACTGCGCTACGTGTACGCGGTCACCCGGCCCTTCGACGGTGTCCTCCCCGAGGGCGTGTGCGGCCTCGACGGTGAGCCGCCCCGGCTGCTGCATCACGGCGACCTCGTCGCCGTGGTCAGCCCGGTACCTGCCGAGGACTTCGCCGAGGCGCCGCTCAAGGAGCACCTGGAGAACCTGGACTGGCTCACCGCCACGGCCCGCGTCCACGAGGCCGTCATCGGCGCCATGACCACCGTCACCTGCCCGGTGCCGCTGCGCCTGGCCACGGTGTGCCGGGACGACAGCGGCGTACGCAGGCTGCTCGACGCGGGCCACGACCGGTTCGTACAGACGCTGGAGCGGCTGGACGGACGGGTCGAGTGGGGCGTCAAGGTGTACGCCGATCCCGAGCCGGACCCGAGCCCTCAGCCCGAGCCGTCCGGGGCGCCGCAGGCGGCGCCGGCCGCCGCCCCCGCGTCCGGCCGGGACTACCTGCGCCGACGCCTCAGCATGCGCCAGGCGCGCGAGAGCGTCTGGGAGCGCGCCGACGCCCTGTCGCGCACGCTCCACGCGGAACTCTCCCAGCGCGCACAAGCCGCCGCCCTGCACCGCCCACAGGACTCCCGGCTTTCCGAGGCGCGGGGACAGAACGTCCTCAACGCGGCGTATCTGGTGCCACGGGAGCACAGCGAGGAGTTCGTGGCGGAGGTCCGCCGACTCGCGCCGGAGGACCGGGGCGTACGGGTGGAACTCACCGGCCCCTGGGCCCCGTACTCCTTCGCAGGGCAGGAAGAGGCAGGGGCAGCCCGATGACGGCGCAGCAGACCACCGGCGCGGGCCCCCTCGCCCAGCGCCAGCTCGCCCTCGTGGACCTGCTGGACCGGCTGCTGGCCGGCGGCGTCGTGATCACGGGCGACCTGACCCTCCGTATCGCCGACGTCGACCTCGTACGGGTCGACCTCAACGCCCTCATCAGCTCCGTCAACGTCAACGTGCCGTCCCCGTTCGAGGAGGAGGAGTCCCTGTGACCACCGAAACCACCGAAGGGCGCCGCCGTGTTGAGCTTGACGCCGACACCGTCGAACGCGACCTCGTCAAGCTCGTCCTGACGGTCGTGGAGCTGCTGCGCCAGCTGATGGAACGCCAGGCGCTGCGCCGCGTGGAGACCGGGGATCTCAGCGAGGAGCAGGAGGAGCGGATCGGTATGACACTGATGCTCCTGGAGGACCGGATGGACGTCCTGCGCACCCGGTTCGGTCTCGAACCCGAAGACCTCAACATCGACCTGGGGCCCCTGGGACCGCTGCTGCCCAAAGGTGAATAGAAAAGGGGCGGCGGCCCGAAG
This sequence comes from Streptomyces sp. ISL-99, assembly GCF_018614005.1. NCBI lineage: Bacteria > Bacillati > Actinomycetota > Actinomycetes > Kitasatosporales > Streptomycetaceae > Streptomyces > Streptomyces sp. ISL-99. The sequence goes on along the minus strand of NZ_JAGGPC010000043.1, from coordinate 11,122 downwards.
GCCGCCGCCCCGCTCATCTCGCCTCTCCTACCACCGGTACCAACGCGACCTGCCTCCCGAGGCCGAAGTGCTTCGCATCAGGAACCCGAGGAGCCAGATGACCAGGACCGCGATGGCGACGTACCAGAGCACCTTCACCGCGAAACCGGCACCGAAGAGAATCAGTGCGAGAAGAAGAACCAGAAGAATAGGAACCATTGTGTGTACCTCCTGATCTCCGAGTGCCCGCATTACGTCCTTATACACTGCCTACACTGAGAGCCGATGTGACCGGAAAGTCCGACCGCAAGACCCGGATTACCGTCCTGGTGGCACTTGCCGCCAATCTCGTCATCGCCGCCGCGAAAACAGTCGGCGGACTCGCATCGGGATCGCCCGCCCTGCTCTCCGAGGCCGCGCACTCCGTCGCGGACAGCGTCAACGAGGTCTTCCTGCTCGCGTCCCTGCGCCGCAGCCGTCGGCCGGCCGACCGGAAGCACCCCTTCGGATACGGCAAGGAGCGCTACTTCTGGGCGCTGCTCGCCGCCGTCGGCATCTTCGTCATGGGCGGCTGCTTCTCCTTCTTCCAGGGCTTCCAAGCCCTCGGCGGAGCCACCGGCAAGGAGTCGCACACCGGTTACGTCGCCGGGCTCGCCGTCCTCGGCGTCGCCCTGCTCGCCGAGGGCGCGTCCCTGGTCCGCGCCCTCTACCAGGCGCGGCGCCAGCCGGGGGCCGGGCTGGGCAAGGACCCCGCCCTGCGCACAGTTGTCGCGGAGGACGGCACCGCCGTCGTCGGCGTGCTCCTCGCAGCGGCCGGCATGGGACTCCACATGGTGACCGGGAACGTCGTGTACGAAGTCGTCGCGTCCTTCTCCATCGGCCTGCTGCTCGTGTACGTCGCCTACCGGCTCGGCCGGGACGCCAGGGCCCAGCTCGTCGGAGAGGCCGCCGACCCCGAACTGCGCGCGGACATCCGCGCGCTCATCGAGGCCCAGCCGGAGATCGACAACGTCGCCGAGCTGCTGACGATGCAGCTCGGGCTCGAATCGCTCCTGGTGGCGGCCCGCGTCGACCTGATGCCGGGCCTGGACAGCGAGGAGGTGGAACTCGTCTGCGTACGCATCAAGCGTTCCGTGAGGAAGACCTGGCCGCGAGCCGACCAGGTCTTCCTCGATGTCACGGAGGCCCCTTCCGACGGCCCTTCCGAAGTGCCTTCCCAGGCCGCTACAAAGGAAGCGGACGGTATACGGTGAGCGCCTCGTCGGCCTTGTCGATGACGAACTCCTGCGGAGCCTCGGCCACTTCGCCGTCGTAGGCGAGCAGCGTGCCCGGCGCCAGGCCAGAGATCCACACCCGGCGCAGCCGCTGGGCCGCGTGCACGGGAGAGCGGCTCAGCGGCCCGGCGAGCGCCGCGGCCAGCAGCCGCAGGCCGGGCAGCCGCCCACCGTGCACCACGCGTACGTCAAGCAGCCCGTCGGCCAGGTTGTGCCGCCGGCCGGGGGTCGGGCCGAAGCGCTGGTACATGCCGTTGCCGGCGAACAGCATCCACAACTTGCGGTGGCGGCCCTTGTGTTCCCCGATGTTCGCCTCCAGCGGCCGCTCGGCGCGCAGCACTTCGGCCGCCGCCAGCACGCCGGCGGGCCAGCCGCCGATGCGCGGGGCCCAGTGTTCCCTGATCCGTACGAGTTCGGGATAGACGCCCAGGCTGAAGGTGTTGAGGAAATAGCCCGGCTCCCCGCCGGGCCCCGGCCCCGGCGTGAACCGGCCCAGGTCCACCTTGACCGCGTCACCGGACGCCAGGGCCCGGCAGGTGTCGTCGACTTCCTCGATGCCCAGGTCGTACGCGAAATGATTGAGCGTGCCGCCGGGGAACACGGCGAGCGGTACCTGATGACGGGCGGCGATGACCGCGGCCTCGTTCACCGTGCCGTCCCCGCCGCAGATTCCGAGCGCCCGGCCCTGCTGCGCGGCCTTCTCCAGCTCGGCCGACAGCTCGTCGGGCTCGCACTCGACGACCTCGGCCCGTGGCAGGGCGTCCCGCACCATCGCCGCCTTTGCGGCCGAGGAACCGGACCGCTTGTTGGCGACGACGATCAGGCCCTGGCCGTCGGGCAGAGCGGGCGCTTCGGTGTACGGCCTCCCCGGTGCCGGGATCTGCGCCCGCGTGGGTACGAGTCCGCGCACCGCGAACGCCGCTCCGATGCCCAGCGCCGCGCCTGCCAGTACATCGCTCGGATAGTGCGCGCCGGTATAGATGCGGGAGAAGGCCACCGATGCCGCGACCGGCGCCACGACCGCCCCCCACCCCTTGGACTCCAGCGCGACACCGGTGGCGAAGGCGGCGGCGGAGGCCGAATGGCCGGAGGGGAAGGAGGTCGTGATCGGCTGGCGCTTGAGCTGCCGGATCAGCGGCACCGCGTCCAGGACGGGCCGCACCCGGCGTACCGAACGCTTCCCCACGGTATTGACGGTCAGTGAGGCCAGTGCGAGCGAGGCGGCCCCGCGCAGGGCGGCCCGGCGGGCGCGGGTGCTGCCGCCGATGGCCGCTATCCCGGCGGCCGTACCGAACCACAGCAGACCGTGGTTCGCCCCATGGCTGAGACGCGGCAGGACGCGGTCGGCGCCCGGCCAGTGATGGGTGGCCACGCCATGGAAGAGCGCCCGGTCACGGGCGCTCAGCCAGGCGGCGATCCGCCCCGGCGCCCGGGGCGGGACATGCGCGCGTGCTGAATACGCAGAAGACATGGCACGCGAGTACCCGGCGCGAAGCCTTCCGAATCAACGCCACGCCCGCCGGGCCCTCCGGCCCGGCTACGCCCCCGCCGTTACGTCCCGTCCGGCCGCGCCCACCGCAGCAGTGCCCCGAGGCCGCCCGCCGGCCCGGCGTCCGGGGCGGTGTGGTCGGAGGGCGGGACCCTGATCGCCTCGGCGCCGGTCATGGCCGCCGAGCGCAGCAGCGCGTCGTCGGCGCGGGCGGTGTGCGGCTCGCCCTCACTGAGGTAGCGCGCGTCCGTGCGGCGTACCGCCAACTGGTGGGGCTCGCCGCCCACCCACACCTCACGGCCGGCGTCCGGCCCGGCGGGGTCCACCAGCAGTTCCGAGATCCGGTGTTCGCGCGCCGCGTCCACGAGCGCCGGCACCCCTTCGGCCGCGACGACGATCCCGCCGTCCGCCGACGGGTTGCGTGCCGACCGGAAGCGCTCCAGCTCGGCGGCGGCCCGCCGGCGCGCGTGCTCCTGCCGGGCGCGTTCCACGTCCTCGTCCAGCAGCCGGGAGTCCGCCCCGGCCGACCGGCCCCCGTGGTCCGTCTCGACGGTCAGCGGCTGAAGCCGTTGCGGAAGGGCGTCGTGTACGGCGCGACGCTCGCGCTCGTCGCCCGCCAGGACCACCAGACCCGCCCGGCTCTCCTCCTGACAGGCACTCAGCGCCCCGGCGGTGTCGCGGGCGTTCCGCTCCCACGTGTTCTCGACACTCCGCTGGAAGTGGCGCTCGGACCAGTCGTCGCTCGCGGTGCGGTGCACCGGCCAGTCCTCGCCGTGGATCTGTCCGGCGGGACGGCTGCCGAGGGTGGTGCGCAACTCGAAGTCGGCGCCCTTGCAGTCGATGTACGCGACCAGGCACACCGGCTCCTCACCCGCGAGACCGAGCAGCGGACCGACCCGCGGCAGCACGGACCAGCTCGTCACAGGGGCCGGCGGGCGGGCCGCCAGCGCCGGGTCCAGCACCACCGCGCCGCCCCGCGCGAAGACGGCGCGGCCCGCGGGCGCCGAGCCGTGGGTGTACGAGGCCAGGGCGTCGTACACCGCGTACCCCGTCGCCTCGTCCGCGCCCTGCTCCAGCAGGTCGCGGCAGGCCTGGCGGGCGTGGAGCTCGCGCCGTTCCGGTGTGGCCTCGTCGACGGTCGACGTGTCGGCGTAGACGGAAGCCCACGGGCCGGGACGTTCGTACAGTGGGGTGAGGAATGAGAGGTCCATTTCTCCCTCCGGGATGTCTGGTAGGACGTGCACGCCGGGTACCCGAAGGTGAACCATGAACACTATGGACTCGAACCTGAATCCGCTCCTCACGCGCCACAGCGAAGCGCTCGCCCTCTTCGGCGGTCACGTGCACGCGGTACGCGAGGACCAGTGGCAGGCACCGACCCCCTGCACCGACTGGTCGGTGCGCGATCTCGTGAACCACCTGACGGTGGAACAGCTGTGGGTGCCCCCGCTGGTGACGGAGCAGCGCACGACCGAGGAGGGCGCCGACGGCGCTTTCGGCTTCGACCCCGACGGCGACGCGCTGGGCGACGACCCGGTGGCCGTCTGGGACCGGGCGGCGGCGGGCGCACGCGAGGCGTTCACGGAGCCGGGGGCGCTGGAGCGGACCGTGCAGCTCTCGTACGGGGAGACCCCGTGCTCGGCGTACTGCTCGCAGATGGTGGCCGACCTGGTGGTGCACGCCTGGGACCTGGCGCGGGCGATCGGCGCGGACGAGCGGCTGCCCGACGACCTGGTGAACTTCGCGGTGCGTGAAGTGGGGCCGTACTCCGCCGAGCTGGAGAAGAGCGGTCTGTTCGCCGCTCCGGTGGAGCCGCCCCCCGGGGCCGACGTACAGACCAAGCTGCTCTCGCTGCTGGGGCGCCGCGTCTGACGCCCGCGCCATGCCACCGGGCCCCGCCCCGGCCCGGACCCGCCGGGGTCGGGCCAGGGCTGGGGCTGGGGGGCTAGGGCTTGGCCGCCCGGGCGAACTCCTCGGTGAAGGCGGCGCAGAACGCCTTGAGGTCGCCCGGCTTGCGGCTGGTGATCAGGGTGGCGGGGGTCGCGTCACAGACCTTCACCTGTTCGTCGACCCAGGTGCCGCCCGCGTTGCGGATGTCGGTACAGAGACTGGGCCACGAGGTCAGGGTCCTGCCGCGTACGACGTCCGCCTCGACGAGCGTCCAGGGGCCGTGGCAGATGGACGCGACCGGCTTGCCCGCGTCGAAGAAGGCGCGTACGAACGCCACGGCCTTCTCGTCCATGCGCAGGAAGTCCGGGTTGGCGACGCCACCGGGAAGCACCAGGCCGCCGTACTCGTCGACGGACGCGTCGCCGACCATTTGGTCGACGGGGAAGGTGTCCGCCTTGTCGAGGTGCTTGAACGCCTGGATCCTGCCCGGCTTCGTGGAGATCAGCCGGGGTGTGTCACCCGTGTCGGTCACCGCCTGCCAGGGCTCGGTGAGTTCGACCTGCTCGACGCCTTCCGGCGCCACGAGAAACGCGATCCGCATCGTGCTCCTTCCCTGGAACTGCGTTCCGTGCTGTTGTGCTGTCTCATGCCGTGCTGTCTGTGCCGTGCCGCCGGTGCCTCAGGCGCCGGTGCCGGGGCCCGCGCTGGGCGCTGCCCGGCTGATGTCGGCGAGCGCAGACTGCGGGTCCTGGAACTCCGCGAGATCGCCGATGCTGACCACACCGAGAGGCAGGCCGTCCTCGACGACGGGAAGCCGCCTTATGGCGTGCTGGCGCATCAGGGTGACGGCCGTCGACACCTCGTCGTCCGGTCCGACGCACACCGGCGCCGGGGTGCATACGGACTGGGCGCTGACTGTGAGGGGATCGACGCCGTCCGCGACCGCGCGCAACGCGATGTCCCGGTCGGTGAGCACACCGATCAGCTGGTTGTCCCGCGCCACCAGCACATCACCGATGTCCTGCGCGCGCATCAGCTGCGCCGCTTCGACGAGCGAGGCATCGGGCCGTACGGCTGCGACACCTGCCGTCATGACTTCCCTCACGAACTGAGCCATGGCTGTCCGCCTCATCTCTTCACTCGCGTCTTCATTCACGTCTTCGCTCGCGCTGTCGGCTACGGCGCGGGTACCCGTGGCGCGGGCGGCAAACATTCGCCGACCAGTGGTGTTTGAGCCCCCTCGCGCGGGGGACTCGGTGCGCGGCTGAGCGGCCACTTGGGAAAAGGGATGAGTCTCCGGGCGCGTCCCGCACCGCTTCGAACGGCGGCGGTGCGGGACGCGCCCGGAGCGTTCCCCTGCCCGAAACCGTTGCTTCCAGGGGGTTTGCGCACCGCCGTGCTGGTGACCCGGCAACAAGGCCGTCCCAAGGAAGGACAGGGCCATGGTGGGTTTAGCCGTGCTGATCCCAGTATTCATTCCGGTTTTCATGCTGGGCGTGATCATCGCGCTCGGCCGCTACGAGGAATTCATCCTGCCGACAGCGGCAGCGACAGAGGCGAAGGGCAATCGCCATCGCCATCGCCGGACAGGCCCGGTGGTGAGCCCGTCCGGCGAATGAGGTTCCAGGGCCGGAGGCGGCGGAGTTCTCAGTCGTCCGCGCCCGGCCTGGGGCTGCCCGGCAGGAACTCCTGGAGCTTCGACTTCAGGCCCTGCTTCATCACCGCGGCCCCTTCCGCGTCGCCCTTCAGCAGCGCCGAGGCCGTGGCCTCGATCTGGTCCCACGTCGCGTGGGGCGGGATCGGCGGCACCGACGGGTCGGTGACGAAGTCCAGTACCACCGGCCCCTGCGCCTCCAGCGCGGTCCGCCACGCGCTCTCCACCTGCTCCGGCTTCTCCACCCGGATCCCGGTGAGGCCGATCGACCGCGCGAATTCCGCGTACGACACATCGGGGATGGACTGCGACGGGAGGAACGACGGGGCGCCGCCCATCGCCCGCAGCTCCCAGGTCACCTGGTTCAGGTCCCGGTTGTTCCAGACGGCGACCACCAGCCGCGGGTCCTCCCACAGGTGCCGGTACTTCGCGACCGAGATCAGCTCCGCCATGCCGTTCATCTGCATCGCCCCGTCACCGACGAGCGCGATCGCGGGACGGTTCGGATGCGCGAACTTCGCCCCGATCGCGTACGGCACACCGCACCCCATCGTGGCCAGCGTCCCCGAAAGCGTCGCCCGCATGTCGCCGCGCAGCCGCACATGGCGCGCGTACCAGTTGGTCGCCGACCCCGAGTCCGCCGTCACCATCGCGTGGTCCGGCAGCAGCGGTGACAGGGCCGCCGCCACGTACTCCGGATTGACCGGGTCGGCGGACAGGGCGGCCCGCCGCTCCATGATCTCCGTCCACCGCTCGACGCCCGCGCAGATCTCGTCGAACCAGTCCCGCGCTTCGTTGCGCCGCAGCAGCGGGATCAGCTCGCGCAGCGTCGCCCGCGCGTCGCCGACGAGGTTCACCTCGTACGGATAGCGCATCCCGATCATGTGCGGATCGATGTCGATCTGCACGGCCCGCGCCTTGCCGAACTCGGGCAGGAACTGCGAGTACGGGAAGCTGGAGCCGATGGTCAGCAGCGTGTCGCAGTCCCGCATCATCTCGTACGACGGACGGGTGCCGAGCAGCCCGATGGAGCCCGTGACGTACGGCAGCTCGTCGGACAGCACGTCCTTGCCGAGCAGCGCCTTCGCGACGCCCGCCCCCAGCAGTTCCGCGATCTCCTGGACCTCCGCGCGCGCCCCCGCCGCACCCTGGCCCGCCAGGATCGCCACCTTGTCGCCGGCGTTGAGGACGTCGGCCGCCCGCCGCAGCGCGTCCGGCGAGGGCATCGCGGTCCAGCTGCTGCGGTCCAGGCTGGAGGGGACCATCTTGAAGGCGTGCGGCGGCGGCGTGTACTCCAGCTCCTGGACGTCCGCCGGCACGATGACGGCGGTGGGACAGCGCCGGGCGTACGCCGTACGGATCGCCCGGTCCAGTACGTTCGGCAGCTGCTCCGGCACGGTCACCGTCTCGACGAAGTCGGAGGCGACGTCCTTGAACAGCGAGTGCAGATCGACCTCCTGCTGGTACGAGCCGCCCATCGCGCTGCGCGCGGTCTGCCCGACGATGGCCAGCACCGGCACATGGTCGAGCTTGGCGTCGTACAGGCCGTTGAGGAGGTGGATCGCGCCGGGACCGGACGTCGCGGCGCACACACCGAGCCGGTTGCCGAACTTCGCGTACCCGACCGCTTCGAACGCGGACATCTCCTCGTGCCGGGACTGGATGAAACGCGGCTGGTCGTCGGCGCGTCCCCAGGCCGCCAGCAGGCCGTTGATGCCGTCACCCGGATAGCCGAAGACACACTCGACTCCCCACTCGCGCAGGCGCGACAGGATCCGGTCGGCGACGTCGGTGCTCATATGAGGGCCTCCTACGGGGCGGTGCGGGTGGACAAAGGCAGCACTCTGCCGAGTACCAGGCAGGCGGTGATGGAAACCGGCCGCCCGCGAAACCCGACCCGTTTGGGGTCCATGAGCGGGGGCACGTGCTCCATGTGCTTCGGACCGGAGGCACGTCCGTGGGAGCGGCAGTCTTGCGCTCCGGGCGTGTCACGTCCCTGGAGCCCCGGCAAACCCTCCCCGCGGTGATAACCGTCCGACGTCTGCACCGTTCAGGGAGTTGCAACGAAGATGCGTACCACCACAGTCCGCAGGACACACCCGCACCACGACGCCCCCGACACCACCGAGGCCTTCCGACGCCTGTGTGCCATGCCCGAGGGCGAGGAGCGGGACGTGCTGCGCCAGGAGATCGTGAACGCCTGGCTGCCGATGGCCGACCGGCTCGCGGGCCGGTTCCGCAACCGCGGCGAGGCCATCGAGGACCTGCGCCAGGTGGCCGCGCTCGGCCTGGTCAAGGCAGTCGACCGGTACGACCCGGACCACGGTTCGGCCTTCGAGAGCTACGCCGTGCCGACCATCACCGGCGAGATCAAGCGCCACTTCCGCGACCACATGTGGACCCTCCACGTGCCGCGTCGCGTCCAGGACCTCCGCAACCGCGTCCGCGCCGCCAGCCAGGAGCTGTCCGCCACCGTCTCGGGCCATGCCCCCACCGTCGCGGAGATCGCCGAGAAGGCCGGCATGACGGAGGAGGAGGCCCTCACCGGCCTTGAGGCGCTCGACTCCTTCACCGCGCTGTCCCTCGACGCCCAGCTGCCGGGTACGGGCGACGGGTACTCACTCAGCGACGCCCTCGGCGGCCCCGACGGCGCACTCGACGTCGTCGTCGACCGCGAGGCCGTCAAGCCGGCCCTGAACAGGCTCCCCGAGCGCGAGAAGAAGATCCTCTACATGCGCTTCTTCCGCGACATGACGCAGAGCAGCATCGCCGAGGACCTCGGGCTCTCCCAGATGCACGTCTCCCGGCTGATCAGCCGCTGCTGTACCCGCCTGCGCGACGAGGCTCTGCGGGACGCCGCATAGCGAGCGCCGCGTGGCGCGACATCAGGTCCATGACCTGGCCCTCCGCCATGGAGAACGCCCTGCGGGCGCCCGTACGGAACAGGGTGAGCACTCCCTGTACGGGTCCGGTGGTCCCGCCGTCGCCCGGCGCCGTCAGCGGCACGCACAGCAGTGAGGTGACGTCCGCCCGGACGAGCACCGGATCCCCCGCCGGGTCGTGACCAAAGCCTTCCGTGTCCTCCGGCCGCACCTGGAGCGTCGCGGAGCCGCCGCGGGCGGCCTCCGTCACCAGCGGGCAGCCGGCCGGGTCCTGCCCGGCCAGTACCTGTACGAGCGCCTCGTCACCCGGACCACCGGGGCCGAGCACGAGCGTGCGCTTGAGGGGCTTTCCGGCGACGGTGTCGGCGATCACCCAGTCGGAGAAACGTTCGTGCAGCACCCGGGCCGCGCCTCCCAGGGCGGCTTCCTGGTCCCCGGGCACGACGGACAGCAGCTCCGTCGTCATCGCGTCGACCAGGTCCAGGAGCTCCGTGTGCCGGGTCGTCTCGGCGAGATCCGGCAGCGCGGGGCGCCGCCGGCCCGCCGCGACGGCGCCCGCGGACCGCGGCTTTCCGTCGGGCGCAGCCGCGCCGGCGGAAACCCCGGTCTGGAAGACGACGAGCACCGCCGGATGCGGCTCGTCCGGCGGGCGCAGCGCGGTGAGGCTGACCAGCAGCCGCTCGTCCGGCCGCTGCTGGAGATGGACGAACAGGCTCCGGTCGCCCTCACCGCGCGCCACGGCCGCGGCCTGTGACCGGAACGCGCCCCGGTCACCGGGGCTCAGGAGCGCCGCCAGCGGGCGCCCGGTCGCGTACCCGGCGCGTACGCCGGTGAGTCCCGTCGCGGCGAAGTTCATCCGCCGTACGACGGTGTCCCTGTCCACCAGGGCGACCGGCATCGGCAGCCGCTGGAACAGGGCCTTGAGCAACTGCCGCTCCTGTCGCTCCTGCCGGTCGGGGGAGGAGGCGTTGGGGGCGGCTGCCTTCAGTTGCTCGTAACGGGGCCACAAGGTGTCGGCCACGTGCCGGAGTTCGAAGAGAGCCGCGTCGAGGACGGCGAGGTGCTCGTCGGGCGGCAGGGCACGCGCTGCCCTCAACTCGCCGACCCGTCTGACGAAATCTGCCAGTTCCGCGCCGAAGTCGTCCGTCTGCGTCATACGAGAAAGCTAACGGGTCCAGCCGTTTGGCGGACCGGGTGGTGGGAAGCCGCACAAGGAAGGGAGGACGCCACCATGCATCCCGAGCAGGAAGTCCATGGACCGGAGCCTGAATCCGCGGTGCGCAGGCTCTCCGAGCTGGCCGAACAGTCCGCACGCTGCGCCCCCGCCAGCTGCGGCGCCGTGGCGACGATAGCCGACGGCGGCACGGAGCGGCGCGCCACGGCGACCCACCCGGATCTGGCCGCACTCGCCTCCCTCCAGCTGGCCGTGGGGGACGGGCCGATCCCGACCGCGATCGACCGCGGCGAGCCCGTGGACGCGCAAGACCTGCTGTATGAGGAGCGGTGGCCCGAGTACCGGGCCCTGGCGCTCGATTCCGGCGTACGGGCCAGTGTGACCATTCCCTTCTGCCGGACCGGCATCGAGGTCACCGTCAGCCTCTACAGTTTCCGCCCCGGCACCCTGGAGCGCGCGGCGTACGGCCCGGTGGGCGTCCTCGGCGAGCAGGTGACCGCCGGTCTGGTCCGTGACCGGCGCTATCGCCAGGCCCTGGCCGAGGTGGACCAGCTGGAGACGGCGCTGCGCTCGCGCACCGTCATCGACCAGGCCTGCGGCATCGTGATGCATGTGCTGTGCTGCGACAGCGGTGAGGCGTTCGCGGTGCTGCGGCAGATCTCGCAGCGGTCGAACCGCAAGCTGGCGGAGGTCGCGGAGGCGGTCGTCGACGGCAAGGGGAGCGGCCTGGAAAGCACCCTGGCCCGGCTCACGCAGCAGCCCTAGTTGTACTGACCCGTG
>NZ_JAGGPC010000042.1:0-33711 GCF_018614005.1 Streptomyces sp. ISL-99 | reverse complement strand
ACCGGCCGGAGGGGCGGCCGGGGGCCTGGGGGCTTGCCCCCAGTTCGGGAAGGGGCGGGGTGGGGAACTGCGCCGCAGGCAACCCGCGCCCGGCCCCGCTCGCCCGCACCCACCCCCGCCCCCATACCGGCAGACGCCTCAACCGCACGTCCGTGCGTTCACGTGCAGCGCCACCGCCGTGTTCGCGCCGAGCGTCGCCGTGAACTGGCCGGACGCGTTGACCGTCACCGCCGTGTTGTTCTGCACGTTGCAGTACGTTCCGGCCGCCAGCGACGTCTGGAAGGTCCGGGTCAGCGACCCGGCCTCATGGTTGATCGCCACGTACGCCTTGCCGCCCCGCCCGAACGCGATCTGGTCGCCGCCGTTGTCCCACCAGTTCGTGACGCCTTCCCCACGCGCCGCGTTCCGGAAGCCGACCATGCTCTTGATCTCCGGCCAGTTGTGCTGGCACTTCCACCCGTCGCTCCAGCACGCGTTGACCGCCCCGCCGTTGGGCGGCCCGGCGTCCCTGTCCGACCACTCGTAACCGGAGTGGACATCCGGGGAACCATAGGGCCAGGCCAGCATGAAGACGTTCGCCAGCGTGTAGTTCGCGCCGTCCTTGTAGCTGAGGGTGTCGCCGCCGCGCTCGGTGTCGTGGTTGTCCACGAAGACGGCGGACTTGCCGCTCTCCATGTACCCCCAGCCCTCCCCGTAGTTCTTCAGATACGCGAGGTTCTCGTTGTTGAAGACCCGCTTGAGATCACGCGCGTACCGGAACTCCTGTACGTCCCCCGAGCCCAGGTACTCGCTCGGCGAGACCGCCTCGCCCGCCCCGTAGATCGCCTCGTGCTTCCAGTACACGCCCGGATTGCTCAGCCGGGACTTGATGTTCGCGAGATCCGTGGCGGGCATGTGCTTGGCCGCGTCGATGCGGAAGCCGTCGACGCCCAGCGAGAGCAGATCGTTCAGGTACGTCGCGATCCGGCCACGCACGTAGTCCTCGCCGGTGTCCAGGTCGGCGAGCCCGACCAGCTCGCAGTTCTGTACGTTCCCACGGTCGCCGTAGTTGCTTATCTGGGAGCGGCAGTCGTCCATGTCCGCGCCCGAGTACGTGCCGGGGTAGTTGTACTTCTCGTACGCCGAGCCGCCGGTACCGGTCCCGTTGCCGGCCGCCATGTGGTTGATGACGCTGTCGGCGATGACCTTCACGCCCGCCCCGTGGCAGGCACTGACCATGTTCGCGAACGCGGCGCGGTCACCGAGCCGTCCGGCGATCTTGTAGCTGACGGGCTGGTACGAGGTCCACCACTGGCTGCCCTGGATGTGCTCCTGCGGAGGGGATACCTGGACGAAGCCGTAACCGGCCGGTCCGAGGGTCCGCGTGCACTCCTTGGCGATCGAGTCGAACTTCCACTCGAAGAGGACGGCGGTGACGTCTTTGGCGCCCGGCGGGGCGGCCTGCGCCGTCCCGGCGGGGGCTGCCAGGACGGCCGTACCGGCCGTGAGGGCGAGGGCGAGCGCGGCAGAGAAAGGTCTGCGAGCCATTCTTTCCTCCTGCATGGGGGGAGGTGCGGGTGCGACGGTGCAGCCTCGCGCGGCAACGCGCCTTGCCCTCAAGGCTTGAATGTTCTTGCAGCAATAGTTGAAAACTTGCCGCGGGGCAGACCGTACGAGCCCTCACCTGCGCGGTCAACCCTTGTGACGCACTCCGCTAACCTGCGGGAAACCCGCCAGATTTCTTCTTGCAATCTCTTTCGCAAGCAATTGCGAAGCTGCTACGTTCTCCTCGGCTCCGGCCCGGCCGGCCGGGGGTCCCGGTACGTCCGGGCCCCACGCGCCCGACCGGCCGGGTCGGGTACGACAGGGGGACTCCCCGGACCGTCGAATCCCCGCGGCCCTACCTGGGCAGGCCGGGGGCTCCCCCTGCCGCCCCGTCCCTCGGCGGCGCGTTCCGCTAGGCGTACGCGCGCTTCCGCGCCGTGGAACCCCGCACCACCAGCTCCGGCTGGAACACGAACTCCGTACGCTGCACCGGACTTCCGCCCAGCTCCTCCAGCAGCGCGCCGACCGCCGCGGTAGCCATCGCCTGCACCGGCTGGCGCACCGTGGTCAGCGGCGGGTTGGTGAACGCGATCAGCTGCGAGTCGTCGAAGCCCACCACCGACACGTCGTCCGGGACGTCCAGACCGCGCTCGCGCACCGCCCGCACCACGCCCAGCGCCATCATGTCGCTGCCGCAGACGATGCCCGTACACCCCTTGTCGAGCAGCGCGCCGGCCGCGACCTGGCCGCCCTCGACGCTGAACAGGGTGTGCTGGACGAGGAGTTCGGCCTCGTCCCGTGACGTCCGCAGGGTGCTGCCGAGCGCGTCGACGAATCCTTCGCGCTTGCGGCGCGAAGGGACGTACCGCTGCGGGCCGACCGCGAGGCCGATCCGCTCGTGGCCGAGTTCGGTGAGGTGACCGACGGCCATCCGCATCGCGGCGTGGTCGTCCGGTGAGACGAAGGGCGCGCTGATCGCCTCGTTGTAGCCGTTGATGAGGACGTACGGGACCCCGCGCGCCGCCAGCTCGGCGTAGCGCGCGGGGTCCGCCGACAGGTCGGCGTGCAGGCCGGACAGGAAGACGATGCCGCCGACCCCGCGCTCCACCAGCTGCTCGACGAGTTCGTCCTCGGTGACCCCGCCGGGCAGCTGGGTGCAGAGCACCGGTGTGTAGCCGTGCCCTGCCAGGACCTGCTCGACGACCTGGGCGAACGCCGGGAAGATCGGGTTGGTCAGCTCCGGCGTCACCAGACCGATCAGGCCGGCGCTGCGCCGCCGCAGCCGCACGGGGCGTTCGTACCCGAGGACGTCGAGCGCCGCGAGCACCCGCTGGCGCGTGGCGTCCGCGACGCCCGGCTTGCCGTTCAGTACCCGGCTCACGGTGGCCTCACTGACGGAGGCGTGCTCCGCGATGTGCGCCAGCCGCGGCGCGGGGGCGGTCACACCGTCCACCACACCGTGGTGTCGGCGGGGAGGTCGAAGTCGCCGTCGGTGTACGTGACTTCGCCGCTGGCGAGCAGGATGCGGCCGGGGGCGGGGATGCGTACCGCCGCACCGGTCGTGTTGACCGTGCAGACGAAACCCTCGCGAGCGAAGGCGACGACGCCGTCGGGCGCGTCCAGCCAGGCCACGTCCGTGCCCGCCCCGAGGCCGGGGTGTTCGCGGCGTACGGCCAGTGCGGAGCGGTACAGCTCCAGGGTCGAATCCGGGTCGCCGGTCTGTGTCTCGACGCTCAGTTCGCCCCAGCCGGCCGGCTGCGGCAGCCAGCTGCCGCCCGCGCCGAAACCGTGGGACGGCCCCCCGGCCGTCCACGGGATCGGCACCCTGCACCCGTCGCGGAAGCCGTCCTGGCCCTCCGCGCGGAAGAACGACGGGTCCTGGCGGGCCTCGTCGGGCAGGTCGGTGACGTCGGGCAGCCCGAGCTCCTCGCCCTGGTAGACGTACGCCGATCCGGGGAGCGCCAGCATCAGCAGCGTCGCCGCGCGGGCGCGGCGCAGGCCCAGCTCACGGTCGCCGGGGGTACGGATCTGGGTGCCGAGGCCCGGCGGGTTGGCGAACCGGGTCGCGTGCCGCGTCACGTCGTGGTTGGACAGCACCCAGGTGGCGGGCGCGCCGACCGGGCGCATCGCGGCGAGCGATACGTCGATGACCTCGCGCAGCGCGGTCGCGTCCCAGTCCGTGCCGAGGTACTGGAAGTTGAAGGCCTGGTGCAGTTCGTCGGGGCGCACGTAGTTGGCCGTACGCTCGACGGTCGGCGTCCAGGCTTCGGCGACGCCGATGCGCTCGCCCGGGTACTCGTCGAGGATCTGCCGCCAGGAGCGGTAGATCTCGTGGACGCCGTCCTGGTCGAAGAAGGGCGTGCCGTCGTCACCGCTGCCGAGCAGCTTGAGCTGGTCGTGGCTGCCGAGGTCGGGCAGGCCGTCGGCCTTGACCAGGCCGTGCGCCACGTCGATGCGGAAGCCGTCCACGCCCATGTCGAGCCAGAAGCGCAGGATGGAGCGGAACTCGTCGGCCACGGCCGGGTGTTCCCAGTTGAAGTCGGGCTGCTCGGGTGCGAAGAGGTGCAGGTACCAGTCGCCGGGCGTGCCGTCCGGGTTCGTCGTACGGGTCCAGGCCGGGCCGCCGAAGATGGACTCCCAGTCGTTCGGGGGGAGTTCGCCGGCCTCCCCCTTCCCCGGCCTGAAGTGGTAGCGCTCGCGCAGTGCGGAACCGGGGCCCTCCTTGAGGGCGCGCTTGAACCACTCGTGCTGGTCGGAGGAGTGGTTGGGCACCAGGTCGACGATGATGCGCAGGCCCAGGTCGTGGGCGTCGCGGATCAGTGCGTCGGCGTCGAGGAGGGTGCCGAACATGGGGTCGATGGCCCGGTAGTCGGCCACGTCGTAGCCGGCGTCGGCCTGCGGGGACGCGTAGAAGGGGCTGAGCCAGACGGCGTCGACGCCGAGGTCCCTGAGATACGGGAGGCGGCGGCGTACCCCTTCGAGATCGCCCATGCCGTCGCCGTTGCCGTCGGCGAAACTGCGCGGATAGACCTGGTAGATCACCGCGTCACGCCACCAGCCGGTGCCGGTTCCACTGGTGCGGTTGCCACGGGTGGGGGCGGTGGGAGCAGCGAGGTGCTGGGTCATGTCGTCCCTGGAAGTCATGGGGTGGGAGCGGCGCCGGGTCGTGTGTGCCGGCCGGGCGCCGCCGACGTATGGAAGGCGCGTGCGATGAGGGCGGTCAGCCCTTGACGGCTCCGGCGGACACGCCGGTCACCAGGTGGCGCTGGGCGAAGAGGAAGACCAGCGCGGCCGGGATGGCGATGAGGACCGAGGCCGCGGCCATCGGGCCCCACTGGGCGCCGTACTGGTTGACGAACTTCTGGAGGCCGCCCGCGAGGGTCAGGTTCTCGTCGCCGACCATGAAGGCGGAGGCGTACGCCACTTCGCCCCAGGCGGTGACGAACGAGTAGAACGCGGTCACCGCGATGCCCGGCTTGGCGAGCGGCAGGATGAGCCGCCAGAAGGTGCCGAACGGGGTGAGGCCGTCGACCTGGCCCGATTCGTCGATCTCGCGCGGGATGGTGTCGAAGAAGCCCTTCATCATCCAGGCGCAGAACGGCACGGCGATGGTGAGGTAGGTGATCACCAGGCCGACGGGCTGGTTGAGCAGGCCCATGCTCGACATGATGTTGTAGATCGGCACGATCAGGACCGCGACGGGGAACATCTGCGTGATGAGCAGCGTCCACATCAGGCCGCGCTTGCCGGGGAACCGGAAGCGGCTCACGGCGTAGCCGGTGGTGGCGGCGACGAAGACACCGATGACCGTGGTCAGGCCGGCGACGAGCAGCGAGTTCGCGAACCAGGTGAGGAACGGGGTGTCGTTCAGCAGGTTCGTGTAGTTGGCGAGCGTGGTGTCTTTGACGAAGTCCGTGCTCGTCGCGTACGCCGCGGGCTTGAGCGAGGTCAGCAGGACCCACAGCACGGGGAACACAGCGATCACGGACGCCACGACGAGTGTGGCGTGCAGGCCGACCGAGGCCAGCGGGAAACGCCGGCCGCGGAGCGGGGCGTTCGGCGCGGCGGGGGCGGGCGTGGTGGAGGCGGTGGTCACCAGACATCTCCCTGCTTGCGGAGCACTCGCCGGTAGACCGCGGCGAAGAACATCAGGAGGATCAGGATCAGTACGCCCCACGTGGAGGACTGCGCGAAGTCACGCGGGCTGATCTCGAAGGAGAACTTGAACGCCTGGGTGACCAGGATCTGGGTGGCTTCGCCGGGTCCGCCGCGGGTGAGCAGGAAGATCACCGGGAACATGTTGAAGGTCCAGATCGTGCTCAGCAGGATCACGGTGGCGCTGACGGGCCGCAGTCCGGGCAGGGTGATGTGCCGGAAGCGCTGCCAGGCGGTGGCGCCGTCCATCTCGGCGGCTTCGTACTGGGAGCTGTCGATGGACTGGAGGCCGCCGAGGAGGGCGACCATCATGAACGGCACGCCGAGCCAGACGTTGACGGCGATGACCGAGATCTTCGCCATCGTCGGGTCGTTGAGCCACGGCACCGCCTCGATGCCGCCGCCGGCCAGGATCCGGTTCAGGAAGCCGCGGTCCTCGTTGTAGAGGAAGCGCCAGGCGAAGACGGAGACGAAGCCGGGGATGGCCCACGGCAGGATCAGCATCATCCGGTAGAAGGACCGGCCCGCGATCCTGCGGTTGAGGATGTTCGCGAGGCCTAGGCCCAGCAGGAACGTGACGCTGACGCAGGAGACCGTCCACACCAGGGTCCAGCCGAGGGTGCCGAGGAACTGGTCACCGGTGAGCGCGTCGGCGTAGTTGTCGAGCCCCACGAACTCGTACGTCGCGGGCATGTGGTTGACGCCGATGCTGCGCTCGACGTTGCGCTCGTTGGCGTCGGTCATCGACAGGTAGATGCCGCGGATCAGCGGATACCCGATGATCACGCCGATCACGGCCACCACCGGGGCGACCATCGTCCAGGCGTACCAGTGGGTCGAGAGCGATCGCCGGAACTTGCCCGGCGTCTTGCCAGCACCGCGGCTGGGGCCGCGGGCGATGTCGTCGCCCGCGGCCTTCGCCACCGACTGGCTGGTGTGGACAGCCATCAGTCGGCCTGCCTTCCTGTTACTTCCAGCCCTTGAGGAGCTTGCGGTACTGGTCGCCGGTGGCCTTGGCGCCCTTCTCCGGGGTGGTCTGACCGGTGAGGACCTTGGTGTACTCGACCTTCAGCGGCTCGAAGAGGCTGCCGGTCTCCGGGATCCAGGGGCGCTGGACGGCCTTGTCGACGACGGGCTTGAAGAAGCCGACGATCTGGTTGCCGGAGGCTCCCGGCTGGGAGTAGACCGAGGTACGGGTCGGGAGCAGGCTCAGCTCCTTGGCGACCAGGTCCTGGCTCTCGGCGGAGGTCATGTACTCGCTGAAGGCGTACGAGGCTTCGAGGTTCTTGGAGCCCGCGTAGACGGCGAGGTTGTGGCCGCCCTGCGGGGCGCCCTGGCCCTTGCTGCCGGCCGGGACGGGGGTGATGCCCAGATTGGCCTTGTCCTTGAACTCCTGGCCGGCGAAGGTGTCGGCGACGGCCCACGGGCCGTTGATCATCATCGCGACCTTGCCGTCCTTGAACGCCGACTGCATGTTCTCCCAGCCGTCGGTGGCGTCCGTCTTGGCGGCTCCGGAGTCGACCAGTTCCTTGACGACCTTCATGGCCTTGACGCCAGGCTCCTGGTCGACCGTGACGCTCTTGCTCTTGGCGTCGACCAGGTCGCCGCCCTCGCCGTAGAGGAAGGACAGGAACCAGTACGCGTCGTCGCCGCGCAGGTAGAGGCCGGTCTTGCCGGTCTTGTCCTTGATCTTCTTCGAAACGGTCTTCAGCTCGTCGATGCTCTTGGGCACCTCGACGCCGGCGTCCTTGAAGATCTTCTCGTTGTAGAAGAGGCCCATCGAGTCGATGACCTGCGGCACCGCGTACGTCTTGCCGTTGTACTTGGTACTGGCCGCGGCCTGCGGCAGGAAGTCCTTGTCGTTCTTGAGCGCGGCGGTGCCGTCCAGCGGGGCGAGGTAGCCGAGGTCCGCGAACTGGGGAGTCCAGGCGACCTCGGAGCGGATCACGTCGGGGGCGCCGGAGCCGGACTGGGCGGCGTTCTTGAACTTGTTCTGCGCCTCACCGAACGGAACGTTGACGTACTTGACGTCGACGCCCGGGTGCTTCTCCTCGAAGCCCTCCGCCAGCTTCTTGAAGACCTTGTCCTCACTGCCGACGGTCGAGGTGTCCCACCAGGTGACGGTGCCGGACAGCTTGCCCGAAGCCTTCTTGTCACCGGTTTCACCGCTGTCTGTGCCGCATGCGGTCGCCGCGAGCGCCAGGGTCGCGACCAGGGCGGTGGCCGTTATGCCACGTCGCATCTGAACTCCTTCAACTGCCGAACCGCTCCGTCGCGGCGCCGGGTCGTCGAGGAACGTAACAAGGATGAAAGAAGACCGAAAGAGCTTGCGAAGATTTTCCGCAAGAGCAGCCGATCGTTACATCGGCGTGTCCTCACGGTTGCCTCCGAACCCCTTGTCAGACAGGGCGCAGAGGCATTAACGGGTCTGCGGCCGCACCTGCAAGCACTACCGCAAGGACTTGCAGGACTGTTACTTTCGAGGTGCACCGGCGTTGATCTCGTAGTGACCGACCCAGGCCCGGCCCACCCGTACGAGAGGGACCATTCATGACGCAGGAGCTCGCACCCACCCGGACGGCACCGGAGCGCGGCTGGTGGCGCGACGCCGTCATCTACCAGGTGTACGTGCGCTCCTTCGCCGACAGCGACGGCGACGGCATCGGCGATCTGCGCGGCATCCGCGAGCGCCTGCCGCACATTGCCGCCCTGGGCGCCGACGCCGTCTGGCTCACCCCCTTCTACGCCTCACCGCAGGCCGACGGCGGTTACGACGTAGCCGACTACCGCACCGTGGACCCGCTCTTCGGCACCCTCGACGACGCCGCCGAACTGATCAACACGGCGCACGACCTGAACCTGCGCGTGATCGTCGACATCGTCCCGAACCACACCTCCGACCAGCACGCGTGGTTCCGGGCCGCACTGGCCGACCAGCAGGGCGGCCCGGCCCGCGACCGCTACCACTTCCACCCCGGCAGGGGCGAAGCCGGCGAACTGCCGCCGAACGACTGGGAGTCGGTCTTCGGCGGCCCCGCCTGGACCCGCACCGCCGACGGCGACTGGTACCTGCACCTCTTCGCGCCCCAGCAGCCCGACCTGAACTGGCACAACCCCGAGGTCCACGAGGAATTCGACTCGATCCTGCGCTTCTGGCTGGGCCTGGGCGTGGACGGCTTCCGCGTCGACGTCGCCCACGGCATGGTCAAGGCCGAGGGCCTGCCCGACATCGGCGCCCGCGAGCAGGCCAAGATGATCGGCACCCAGGCCCTGCCGTTCTTCGACCAGGACGGCGTCCACGACATCCACCGCTCCTGGCGCAGGCTCCTCGACTCGTACGACGGCGAGCGCATCGGCGTCGCGGAGGCGTGGGCCCCCACCCCCGAGCGCCTCGCCCTGTACGTACGCCCCGACGAGCTGCACCAGGCGTTCAACTTCCAGTTCCTGAACTGTCCGTGGGACGCGCAGGCGATGCGCGCCGTGATCGAGACGTCGCTCGCCGCGACCACCCTCGTCGACGCCCCCACCACCTGGGTCCTGTCCAACCACGACGTGGTCCGCCACCTCACCCGTTACGGCGGCGGGGACGACGCACTCGGGCTGCGCCGGGCCCGCGCCGCCGCGCTGCTCATGCTGGCGCTGCCCGGTTCGGCGTACCTCTACCAGGGCGAGGAGCTGGGGCTGCCGGAGGTCACCGACCTGCCCGACGAGGTCCGCCAGGACCCGTCCTTCTTCCGCACCGACGGCCAGGACGGCCTGCGCGACGGATCGAGGGTGCCGATGCCCTGGTCGGGCGACGCGCCGCCGTACGGCTTCTCCCCCGAAGGCGCGGCCCCGTCCTGGCTGCCGCAGCCCGACGCCTGGAAGACCCTGACCGTGGAGGCCCAGACCGGGGACCCGGGCTCCGCCCTGGAGCTCTACCGTTCCGCGCTCGCCCTGCGCCGCGAGCTTCCGGGCCTGGGCGACGGACCGATGAGCTGGGAGCAGGCCCCCGGCGGGTATCCCGACGGGTTGCTCATCTTCAGCCGACCGGGCTTCGTCTGCACCCTCAACACCACGGCCCGCCCCGCCGAACTCCCCACCCCCGGCCGCCTGCTCATCGCCTCCGAGGCGCCCGCCGAAGACGGCGGTACAGTCACCCTCCCGGCCGATTCGTGCGCTTGGTGGGCAATCTGACATGCGCCCGGTACAGTCCACTCCCATGACCGCACGGCTTGCCGACATCGCAGCCCAGGCGGGGGTCAGTGAAGCGACGGTCAGCCGCGTGCTCAACGGCAAGCCGGGGGTTGCCGCGGCCACCCGCGAATCCGTACTCGCCGCGCTCGACGTCCTCGGATACGAGCGCCCCGTACGCCTGCGCCGGCGCAGCGCGGGACTGGTCGGCCTCATAACCCCCGAGCTCGAGAACCCGATCTTCCCGGCCCTGGCCCAGGTCATCGGCCAGGGCCTGACCCGCCAGGGCTACACGCCGGTCCTGGCCACCCAGACCCCCGGCGGCTCCACCGAGGACGAGCTCACCGAGATGCTCGTGGACCGCGGGGTCTCCGGCATCATCTTCGTCTCCGGGCTCCACGCGGACACCACCGCCGACATGCAGCGGTACGAGCAGCTGCGCGCCCAGAGTGTCCCCTTCGTCCTGGTCAACGGCTTCTCACCGAAGGTCCAGGCGCCCTTCATCTCCCCCGACGACCGGGCCGCGATGCGGCTGGCCGTGACGCACCTGGCGTCGCTCGGCCACACCGGGATCGGCCTCGCCGTCGGCCCGAAGCGGTTCGTTCCCGTACTCCGCAAGATCGAGGGGTTCCGCGCCGCCATGCAGGAGCGGCTGGGCCTGACCCCCGAGGAGGCGGAGGAGCTGATCCAGCACTCCCTCTACACCCTGGAGGGCGGCCAGGCCGCCGCCTCCGCCCTGATCGAGCGGGGCTGCACGGCGATCGTCTGCGCCAGCGACATGATGGCGCTCGGAGCGATCCGCGCCGCCCGGCGCCTCGGCCTCGACGTACCGCGTGATGTCTCGGTGGTCGGCTTCGACGACTCACCGCTCATAGCGTTCACCGACCCTCCGCTGACGACCATCAGGCAGCCGGTGACGGCGATGGGCCAGGCGGCGGTCCGTACGCTCCTCGAAGAGGTCGGCGGCACCCCCGCACCGCACAGCGAATTCGTCTTCATGCCCGAGCTGGTAGTACGTGGTTCAACGGCATCGGGGCCTCGTTCATAGCGCGCAGCACGTGCATGCGTCACCCGACCGGAGGATGATCGGAAGGGTGGTCCTCATCTGGCAGACTCTCTCCCCATGGGTGAAGCGACCGTGAAGACTGTGGAAGGCCGGACGGCCACCGATCCCTCACCCGTGGCGGACGAGGAGCAGCGGGAGCAGCCGTCCGCACGGTCGGCCGCTCTCAAGAGGCTGCGCTCGCCGCGTCACCCGCGTATCTGGTTCGAAATCCTGCTGATCGCGGTGAGTTACTGGACGTACTCGCTGATCCGCAATGCCGTGCCGGAGCAGAAGGCCGCGGCCCTGCGCAACGCGGACTGGATCTGGAAGGCCGAGCAGACTCTGGGCATCGCGGTCGAGGAGACGGTCAACCGAGCCGTCAACTCGGTGACATGGCTGATCGTGTCGATGAACTACTACTACGCGACGCTGCACTTCGTCGTCACGATCGGCGTGCTGGTCTGGCTCTTCCGCCGGCATCCCGGCCGTTACGCCGCGACCCGCCTCGTCCTCTTCGCGACTACGGTCGTCGCACTGCTCGGTTACTACCTGTACCCTCTGGCGCCGCCCCGCCTGATGAACGGGCACGGCTTCATCGACACGGTCCTGGTGCACCAGACCTGGGGCTCGATGGCCTCCGGCAACTTCAAGAACATGTCGAACCAGTACGCCGCGATGCCCTCCATGCACATCGGCTGGTCCCTGTGGTGCGGCGTGACGATCTTCGCCCTGGCCACCGTCCCCTGGGCGAAGGTCCTCGGGCTGCTCTACCCGACGCTGACCCTGGTCGTGATCGTCGCCACCGCCAACCACTTCTGGCTCGACGCGGTCGGCGGCCTGCTGTGTCTCGCCTTCGGCTACGCCCTCAGCAGCAGCTGGTACGGGGCGCTCCCGAGCCGCCTGCCGAAGGTCGTCGCCGAGGACGCGTCCCGGCCCCGGACCGGCCGCCGGCTGTGGCCGGTCCGGACGTCGCAGCGCGCGTCGTAGCCGGGCCGCACGTCACGTTCGAGTGCGCGGCCCGCTCTCTCAGCCCCGGTGGGTGATCTTTCCGCCGGTGACGGTGAGACGTACCGGCGCCTCGGCCACCTCGTCGGCCGGTGCTTCGACCGGGTCCAGGCCGAAGGCCGTCAGGTCGGCGCGCAGGCCCGGCGCGATGCGGCCCGAGACGTCCTGTTCGCCCGCCGCCACCGCCGCGTGCGTGGTGCAGCCCTCCAGGGACATCAGGCCGGTCAGCGAGCGCCCGGCCTCGGCGGCGCCGCGCGGTACGCGGGCGGTGGCCAGGACCTGGCGGGCGTCGTAGTGGGCGATGGGCCAGTCCGAGCCGAGGGCGAGCACGGCGCCCGCGTCCCGCAGATCGCGGCAGCGCCAGGCGCGGGTCGCCCGCTCGTCACCGAGCCGCTTCGACCACTCGTCGGTGTGGTCGGCGCGGGTGTACGCCGTGTGGGGCGGCTGCATCGAGGCGATCACGCCGAGCTTCGCGAAGCGGGCGATCTGGTCCTCGGGGAGGGTCTCGATGTGCTCGACACGGTGGCGGAGACGACCACCGGCACCGAGGGACTCGACGGTGTCCAGGACGTGCCGTACGGCGGCGTCGCCAATCGCGTGGGTGGCGGTACGTACGCCTGCCGTGTGGAGGTGGCGTACGGCCTCGGTGTACGCCGCCGGGTCCGGCCAGAACGCCTCCGTTCCCTGGCCGTGGCAGTCGGCGTGCTCCAGCCATGCGGTGCCGCCCTCGACCGTGCCGTCCATGAAGAACTTGACGCCGCCCACGCGCCACAGGCGGCCC
The DNA here is from genome assembly GCF_018614005.1 of Streptomyces sp. ISL-99. Classification (NCBI taxonomy): domain Bacteria; kingdom Bacillati; phylum Actinomycetota; class Actinomycetes; order Kitasatosporales; family Streptomycetaceae; genus Streptomyces; species Streptomyces sp. ISL-99. Next base: position 21,028 of record NZ_JAGGPC010000042.1, on the reverse strand, counting down.
GACTCCTTCTGGAGCCCGACCAGTTCGTCGAGCTCGGCGGTGTCGGCGCCCGGCATGCACCACGGGGCGAGGAGGAGCCGTACGGGAAGGTCCCGCGTCTCCTCGACCGCGGCGAGCAGAGCGAGGGAATCGCCGCCGAGGTCCATCACGTGGGCGCCGGTCAGGCCGGTCGCGGCCATCGCGGAGAGCAGTTCACCGAGGCGGGCGCGGCGCTCGGTGTACGACGGCCTGGGCACGATCGCACCGACGAGGTCCATGGCCGCGTGCTCGATGAGGTGCCCCGTGGGGCGCCCTTCGGCGTCGCAGACGATCTCCGAGCGCTGAGCGAAGGTGCGCGGCCCGGTGATTCCTGCGGCCTGGAGCGCGGCGCCGCTGGCGAGGGCCGAGTGCCCGTCGTACAGGCGGATGAAGGCGGGGGCGCCGGCCACGGCGTCCTCGATGAGGGCGCGGTCGACGGCGCGGCCGCCGAAGGCGTTGTGGTCGAGTCCCCAGGCGACGATCCATCCTTCGACGCGCTGCGCGCCGGCGAGGGCGGCGCGCAGCGCGTCGAGGTCGCGTACGGCGGACAGGTCGAGCCCGGTGGACATCTCCAGGCCCCACACGGGGTGGCTGTGGCTGTCGACCAGGCCGGGGGTGAGAGTGGCTCCGGCCAGGTCGACGGTCTCGGTACCGGGACCGCGCCAGTCCTGTACGTCCGGCTCGCCGCCCACGGCGACGATCAGTCCGTCCTTGACGGCCACGGCGGTGGCTTCGGGGCGGGCGGGGTCGAGGGTGCGGACGCGGGATCCGGTGAGGACGAGATCGGCTGCGGGCACGGTGAGGCTCCTTACTGGGCGGGGTCGGCCGGCGCGGGAACGGCGGCGGCGGGCGCGGACCCGGACCCGGCGGGCTGTTCGGGCTCGGGCTCCGCCCCGAACCGGGCGTACACCTCGGGACGGCTGCGGCGCAGGCGCCGGGCGAGCCCCAGGCCGATGAGGAAGGTCGCGGGGACGATGGCGAGAAGGATCGTGTTGACGGTCGACGAGGCGCCCGTGAACACGTCGATCTTCGACGCGACCAGCCAGATCGCGGCGGCGAGCAGCACCGCTGCGACGGTGGGCGCGACGACCGTGCGCAGGACGCCCTCGGTGTGCGTGATGCGGCGGAAGTAGAACGGCACGGCGATCGCGGCGAGCAGTTGGAGCGCCATCAGACCGACGCCGCCGGGCGTGTTCACCCAGAGAAGCAGCTGTGTGTACGGATCGGCGCCGGCGAGGGCGAAGGCCAGTACGACGGCAAGACCGAGGAGGGACTGGGCGACGCCCACGACGTACGGGGAGCGATGGCGCCGGTGGATCCTGGCGAAGGTCTTGGGGAGTACGCCTTCCTCGGCGAGGGCCAGGCCGTAGCGGTTGATCGCGTTGTGGAAGGCGAGGAGCGACGCCAGGATGCTCGTGACGATGAGGATGTGCATCAGGTCGGCCGCCCAGCCGCCGACGTAGGTGGTGATGGCGGCGAAGAAGATGCCTCCGGTGTCGTCGGTGGCGGCCTTGACGACCTCGTCGTCGCCGAAGGCCTGGATCACGGTCCAGACGACGAAGGCGTAGAAGAGGCCGAGGAAGGCGACCGCGATGTAGGTGGCGCGGGGGATGGTGCGGCCGGGGTCGCGTGCCTCGCGGCGGTAGATCGCGGTGGACTCGAAGCCGGTGAACGCGGTGAAGGCGAAGGCGAGGACGACGGCGGTGCCGGGGACGAGGACGTTGCCGGGGGCGAAGGAGGCGGCTGAGAGCCCGTTCGCGCCGCCCTTGACCAGTACCCCGCCTGCGAGGAGCACCAGGATGCCGGTCTCGGCAACGAGCAGTACGCCGAGGAGCTTGGCGCCGAACTCGATCGAGCGGAAGCCGCCGTACCAGATGATCAGCAGCCCGGCGAGGGACACCGGAAGCCACGGGATGTGCACGCCCCACAGGGCTTCGGCGGTCTCGGCGGTGGCTGAGCCGAGCAGGCCGTACACCCCGATCTCCATGCCGTTGTAGCCGACCATGGCGAGCAGGGCGGCGCCGATGCCGGCGGGCTTGCCGAAGCCCTGGGCGATGTACGCGTAGAACGCGCCGCCGTTGCGGACATGGCGGCTCATGGTGGTGAAGCCGACGGCGAAGATGGCGAGCGTGATGCCGGCGATGAGGTAGCCGGCGGGAGCGCCGATGCCGCCGAGGACGATGGCCAGGGGCGCGACGCCGGCCATGACGGTGAGCGGGGCGGCGGCCGAGACGACGAAGAAGACGATGTCCGAGGTGCCTAGGGTGGCGCGGCGGAGGGTGGGCGGCTCGGCGGCCGGCCCGGTTCTCTCCGGTGAGGTCTTAGAAGTCACAGACATGCGGGGACGGGCCCTTCTGCGGCAGGCGGGGAGGCAGGGGCGACCGGAGAACCACTAACCTAAAGGCTTTCGGTTTCCGGTTTCGGGCAATGTAGCCTCCGGATGGGGATCCGGGAAGACCTGAGTTCGAGGGGACCGACATGGGCCGGCCACGCACACCGCTCCTGGACAAGGAGCGCATCACCACGACGGCTCTGGAGCTCGTCGACCGGCAGGGGGAGTTCAGCGTTCCGCAGATCGCGCGGCGGCTGGGGGTGCAGACCGGGTCGGTCTACCACCACGTGGAGGGCCGCGACGGGATCGTCGAGCTGCTGCGGACACGGGTCTGCTCGGCCATCGACACCTCGACCCTGGAGCTGGAGCCCTGGGACGCCGCGCTGAACGCCTGGGCCCGTTCGTACCGCGCCGCGTTCGCCGCCCACCCGCGGGCGATCCCGCTGCTCATGACGTCACCGGTGCGCGCGCCGAAGGTTCTCGGCCAGTACGAGCGCGCGGTACGGCTGCTGCTGGACGCGGGCTTCGGGACGGCGGACGTGATGGTCGTGATCAGCGCGCTGGAGAACCTGGTGCTGGGCTCCGCGCTGGACATGGCGGCGCCGGAGACGATGTGGGAACTCCCGGACGAGACGACAACGCCGGGGCTGGCACGATCCCTTGCGGCAGCCGGCCCCCGCCGCACGCACGCGGCGTTCGACTTGGCGCTGGAAGGCTTCATCGCACACTGCCGGACGCTGCTGCCGACGGGCACGTAACGCCGGGTACCGCTGCGCACCCACCCGCACCGGTACCCCACCCCCTACGCCGCCCCGTAGAACCGCTCCTCAACCACCGCCCGAGCCCGCCGCGTCGTACGCCGGTAGTCGTCCAGCATGTCCCCCACATGCCCCGCCTCGTACCCCAAGTACCGCGCCACCGCCCCCAGTTCACGCCCGTCCGAGGGAAACGTGTCGCCCGCCCTCCCCCGCACCAGCATCACCGCGTTGCGCACCCGCGTCGCCAGTACCCACGCCTCGTCGAGGACCGCCGCGTCGTCCGCCGCGATGAGGTCCGCCTCTCGCGCCGCCGCGAGGGCGTCGCGCGTGCGCGTGGTCCGCAGGCCCGGCACCGTCGCGCCGTGCCGCATCTGCATCAGCTGGACCGTCCACTCGACGTCGCTCAGCCCGCCCCGCCCCAGCTTCGCGTGCAGCGTCGGGTCCCCGCCGCGTGGCAGCCGCTCGGACTCCATGCGCGCCTTGAGCCGCCGGATCTCGCGCACCGCGTCCTCGCCGAGCCCCGCCTTCGGGTACCGCAGCGGATCGACGAGTTCGACGAACCGCCGCCCGAGGTCCGCGTCCCCCGCCATCGGCTCCGCGCGCAGCAGCGCCTGGCTCTCCCAGGCCAGCGACCACCGCCGGTAGTACGCCGCGTAGGAGGCGAGCGTACGTGCCATCGGCCCGCTCTTGCCCTCCGGCCGCAGGTCGGCGTCGATCAGCAACGGCGGGTCGGAGGTGGGGAGTTGGAGCAGGCGCCGCATCTCGGCGACGACCGTGTTCGCCGCCCGCGCCGCCTCCTGCTCGTCCACGCCGTCCCACGGCTCGTGCACGAAGAGCACGTCCGCGTCGGACCCGTAACCCAGCTCGTGCCCGCCGAAGCGCCCCATCCCGATGACCGCGAACCGGGTCGGCAGCCTGTCCCCCCAGTGCGCGCGCACAGCGGCCCGCAGCGCGCCGGCCAGCGTGGCGGCGTTCAGGTCGGTCAGGGCGTTGCCGACGCGGTCGACCAGCGCGCCGGGGTCCTGTTCCGCCGGGCTCTCCTCGGTTCCGTACGATCCGATGAGGTCGCCCGCGGCGGTACGGAACAGCTCCCGCCGCCGCACCCCGCGCGCCGCCGCCACCGCCGCCTCCGCGCCGTCCGCGCGCCCGACCGCCGCCAGCACCTCCTGCTCCAGATGCGCCCGCCCGCGCGGCTTCAGGCCCTCCGGGTCGCCGAGCAGCGCCACCGCCTCCGGCGCCCGCAGCAGCAGGTCCGGGGCGAGCCGCCCCGCCGACAGGACGCGCGCCAGGTTCTCCGCCGCCGCCCCCTCGTCCCGCAGCAGCCGCAGGTACCACGGCGTCTTGCCCAGCGCGTCGGACACCTTGCGGAAGCCCAGCAGTCCGGCGTCCGGGTCGGCGGAGTCCGCGAACCAGCCCAGCAGCACGGGCAGCAGCGTCCGCTGGATGGCCGCCTTGCGCGTCACACCGGACGCGAGCGCCTCCAGGTGCCGCAGCGCTGCGGCCGGATCGGCGTACCCGAGCGCTTCGAGGCGCTGTCCCGCCGCCTTGGGGCTCAGCCGGATCTCGCCGGGCGCCAGCTGCGCGACCGCGTCGAGCAGCGGCCGGTAGAAGATCTTCTCGTGCAGCCGGCGCACCACCGACGCGTGCCGCCGCCACGCCCGGTTCACCTCGGCTACGGGCTCGGTGCGCAGCCCGAGCGAGCGCCCGAGCCGCCGCAGACCGGCCTCGTCCTGCGGCACGAGGTGCGTGCGGCGCAGCCGGTACAGCTGGATGCGGTGCTCCATGGAGCGCAGGAAGCGGTACGCCTCGTCGAGCTGCACGGCGTCCGCCCGCCCCACGTACCCGCCCGCCGACAGCGCCTCCAGCGCCCCCAGCGTCGACCCCTTGTGCAGGGTCGCGTCGCTTCGCCCGTGCACCAGCTGGAGCAGTTGTACGGCGAATTCGACGTCCCGCAGCCCACCGGGCCCCAGCTTGAGCTCGCGGTCGATCTGCGCGGCCGGAATGTTGTCGACGACGCGGCGGCGCATCTTCTGTACGTCGGAGACGAAGTTCTCGCGCTCGGCGGCCTGCCACACGAGCGGCGACACGGCGTTGACGTACGCCTCACCCAGCGCCAGGTCGCCGGCGACCGCCCGCGCCTTGAGCAGCGCCTGGAACTCCCACGTCTTGGCCCACCGCTGGTAGTACGCGAGGTGGCTGGAGAGCGTCCGCACCAGTGGCCCGTTGCGCCCCTCGGGCCGCAGATTCGCGTCGACCGGCCAGATCGTGCCCTCGATGTTCGTCTCGGAGCAGATCCGCATGAGGTGGGAGGCGAGCCGGGTCGCGGCGCGCAGCGCCTTGTCCTCGTCGGCGCCGTCCGCCGCCTCCGCCACGAAGATCACGTCCACGTCGGAGACGTAGTTCAGCTCGTGACCGCCGCACTTGCCCATCGCGACGACGGCGAGCCGGCACATGGCGGCGTCCTCCGGAGCGGCCTTGCCGGCGATGGCGAGCGCGGACCGCAGGGTCGCGGTCGCCAGGTCGGCCAGTTCGGCGGCGGCCTGCGCGACATCGGTCGTACCGCACACGTCGCGGGCCGCGATCGACAGCAGGCAGCGCCGGTACGCGACCCTCAGCGACACCGGGTCGGTGGCATCGGCGAGACACCGCTCGAATTCGGCGATTCCGGGGTGGAGGTCCGCCGCCTCGTACATGACGAGCGCGTGCCAGTCGCGCGGATGCCGTGCCAGATGGTCACCGAGCGCCTCGGACGCGCCGAGCACCCCGAGCAGCCGGTCACGCATGGGCTTGGCGCTGACGAGGGTGTCGAGGAAGACGCGCCGCTCGCCCTCGTCCTGGGCCTCCACCAGCCGTACGAGCCCGAGCAGCGCCAGGTCGGGATCGGCGGTCGCGCCGAGCGCGTCGAGGAGCACCGGGTTGCCGCGTACGGCGGCCAGCTCAGGCGTGCCGAGCAGCCGCTCGGCGGCGGACGGATCGGTGAAACCGTGCCGCAGCAGCCGCGTGAAGGTACTGCTCCTGCGCCCCGGCGCCGACATTCTGCCTCCCGCTCCGGCTGTCCCACGGTCCGTACAACCCGTCCGGTCAAGCTCCGGCTCATGAGCCTATCCGCAGGAGCGGCGGGAGGGGCCACGGCCGGAGGTACCACGGCCCGGCTGCCACATGGGCTGTGACGGAGAAGGCCAGTGAGATCCGCAACATCACCGGTTTTCGGCGCCGATGAACCGGATCCTGCATGAAACCCTCTTCACTTCTGCTCCACAGTCTGCGCGATGATCAGCGCCGTCCTGGGCGCACCCCATCCCGTACGCCGTACCTCCGCACACCGAAAGCACCGTTCCTATGCCGCCCAGGGCCCGTAGTACCTTTCGCCTGCCGCGCCGCGCTCTGCCCAGCGTCGTCCTCGCGACCCTGCTGCTGACGGTGACGGGCATCCAGCTCGCCCGTCCCGCCGTGCCCCTCGCGGCCTCCGGCCCCAAGGCGGCCAGGACCGTGACCGCGGGCACGGCGGACACGGGCCGGGGAACGGGCGAGGCGGAGCCGGTACGCGCGGCGGGTGAGTCCGTGATGCAGATCGTCTCCCACCCGGACGACGACCTGTTCTTCATGAACCCCGACCTGAGCCAGTCGATACGCACCGGCCACAGCCTGACCTCGGTCTACCTGACGGCGGGCGAGGCGGACGGCGTCAACTCCTTCCGCGGTGGCAAGAACAGGGGCGTCCCCCTGCCCGCCCCCGACAAGGAGCGGTACGCCGAGGCCCGGCAGAACGGCATACGTGCCGCGTACGCCGAGATGGCCACCGGCGACCGCACCAGCCCCTGGCAGCGCTCCGCGATCCGCACCGACGGCGGCGGCTGGGCGGAGCTGGACACGCTGAAGGCGCGTCCCGAGGTCAGCCTGGTCTGGATACAGCTGCACGAGGCGGGGGCCAGCGCCGCGAACCGGCCGCACAGCCTGCACGGCCTGTGGGACGGCCAGGTGCGGACCCTGGGGTCGGAGCTGTCGTCCGGCACCCCGGTCACGGAGAACTTCTCGTACACCAGGGACCAGGTCGTCCAGACGATCACCGGGCTGCTGAAGCGCTTCCAGCCGACGCATCTACGGATGCTCGACCCGACGAACGGGCGCGAGTCCACGCCGCACATACTCCCCGACCACCAGGACCACATGTACGGCGCCCGCTTCGCCCAGCTGGCGCTCACCGAGTACGGCAAGACGGGCAAACACCCGCACTTCACCGTCCAGAACTACCTCGGCTACCTCAACGGCAGCCTCCCGCACGTCCTGGGCCCGGAAGCCGTGCGGGAGAAGCTGGACACGCTGAAGACGTACGCCTGGACCGACTACCCCAACAACTACTGCGACGCGGAGGCCGGCTGCGGCGACCGCAAGGTGGCGGGGCGGCCCACGGGCCCCGGCTGGGTGTACGGCATCCGCCACTCGCGCAACAACAGCACCTCGTGGCTCCAGAGCGGCGCGCGCGAGGGCGAGCTGTGGGCGTTCTCGGTTCTGGACACGCGCCTCGCGGTCTGGCACCGGGAGCCGGGCACGAAGGACGGCTCCCGGGCCGGGTCCCGGCCCGGCGCCCGGTCGGAGCCGGAGCCCGCGTGGACCGGTCCGACACTGCTCGGCGGGACCGGCCTGGACAGCGGCATCACCTCCGAGAAGCTGCCCGACGGCCGCATAGCCCTCTTCGGCACCCGCACCTCGTTCGAGGGTCCGGTCGGCTACCGCAGGGACGTCGTCACCGCCGTACAGAGCTCCGTGGGCGGCCCCTTCGGCCCCTGGCAGTCCCTCGGCATGCCGCACTCCCCCCAGGCGCCCGATTCCCTGGACATCAGTGCCCCTGCGGTGACGGTGGACCGCGAGGGCCGCGCGACGGTCTACCTGCGTGACGGCGGCCACGCACTCAGCTCCCGTACGCAGCTGCCCGACGGGAGCTGGGCCCCGTGGCGGGCGCTCGGCGGTCAGCAGGTGTTCGGCGACCCGGCGGCGGCCGTCGACAGCCAGGGCCGCGGTTACGTCTTCGCGCAGACCCTCACGTCGACCGTCGTCTGGACCCAGGACTCCCCCGGCGCCCCCTTGCGCGGCCCCGTTCCCGCCGCCCTGCCCGCGACGCCGGTGCCCCCGACGGTCCGTCCGGACGGTGACGGCGTACGTCTGTACTTCCGCAAGCCCGGTTCCGGCACGGTCCTCGCCGTCCGCTTCGCCGCGGGGGCGTCCGCGGGCGCGGTGACCGCCGCGGCGCCGACGGACGCGGTCACCGACCTCGGCGGCCGGGCGGGCTTCGGCCCGGTGAGCGCCGCCGGCGGGCTGCTGGCGGCGCGGGACGGCTCGGGCCTGCTCGGCACGGCCGTCCTCCCGCCGGGGCGGGCCGGCGTACCGCGCTGGAACCGGGGCAGCTTCCTCTTCGGCGGCGCTCCCGCGTCCACCACGGACGCGGCGGGCAACACCTCCGTCGCGGCGGTGGCGCTGGACGGCCGCCTCTACTGGACCGGAAGCGACGCCTCCGGCTGGCAGCCGGTGGGCCCGGCGCCGGTCACGAGCAGGCCGGCGGCGGACGTCCGCTGAGGCCGCTGGGGTGCCGCTGAGTTTCGCTGCCGCTCACGGTCTGTCTTCCTGAGAGGTAATGGAGGAAAGACAGGCCGCGAGCGAGAGGGCAACCACCATGGACGACCACCTGGGCGGCGGGGACCAGCACACTCCGGAACCGCGCACCGACCTGGACGGCCGCTACAGCGACGAGAACGCCCGCGCCACCCCCTGGTCGGAAGCGGTGACGCGCCTCGAACAGGCCGAGCTGTTCTGGCTGACGACCGTACGACCGGACGGCCGCCCGCACGTCACCCCCCTGCTGGCCGTCTGGCAGGACGAAGCCCTGCACTTCTGTACGGGCCCGGCGGAACGCAAGGCGAAGAACCTCGCGACCAACCCGCACGTCGCCCTCACCACCGGCGCCAACACCCTGCGCGAGGGCTTCGACCTGGTGGTCGAGGGCAAAGCGGTGTGGGAGAAGGACGAGTCGCGCCTGCGGCGCCTGGCCGCGGCGTACGAGGCGAAGTACGGCCCGGACTGGCACTTCGACGTACGCGACGGGGCGTTCTCCCACGAGGGTGACCGCGCGGTGGTGTTCCGCGTCGCGCCCGTCGCGGCTTTCGGCTTCGGCAAGGGTGTCTACAGCCAGACCCGCTGGCTCTTCAGCTGACCCGGACAGCCCGGACGGTCTTCAGGTCGCACTCCCCTCAAGGAGGGCCTTCAGCCGCTCCTCGTTCCGCGGCATCTCCTTGCGCACATTCGGGCGGACGACGAGCGGAACGAGCAGCTTCCCGATCCCGTGCGCCTCGAAGTCGAGGGACAGGGTCAGGCGCGAGCGCTCACCGTCCCCGAGCGGCTCGATCGTGCCGGTCACATCCCCTCTGACGGGGCCGTCGATACCGTGCATGTGCCAGCTCCGCGGGGCTTCCAGCTCGTCGACCTGCATGGTCATCGGGATTTCCCGACGACCGATCCTCCGGGTCACCACAACGCGCGAGCCCACGGCCAGAGGCGCGTCGTCCACCTGGCGCACCGACACCGCGCTCGCCTGCCATTCGGGAAGGTGGGAAGGGTCGGTCACGTAGGAGAAGACGTCTTCGGGGCGGCGCGCTATGTCAATAGTTTCCTTGATCGCTGACATTTCGCCCCCTTGATGGGGTTAATCGGGCGTTCACCCAAATGGTCCCACTCGGGTGAGTGCCGTACCAGGCCGAGAAGCCGGCGTCGTACCCGCTACGGAGTGGTGGGCCGCAGCACCACCGTGAGAAAGCCGAAGCAGTCGCGATATCCGTGCAGCCACTCGGACCGATGCCGGTCCGCCGCCGCGAGGGCCTCCTGGCTGCCGGGATCGCCGGGGTGGTCCAGGGCCCATTCGGCGAGAGCGCCCGTCCAGTGCCACTCGTAGTCGTCCAGCTCCTGGCGGCTGCTGCAGTGCCCGAACACCGGCGTCCAGCCGTCCGCGACCACCCGGTCAACGGTGGTCGCCAGGTCCTCGTACTCACCGAGCGTCCGCCGCGCCTCGGCGCCGGGTTCCGCCTCCCAGTACGCGTCACCGACGAGCACCCTCCCGCCCGGCGCGAGATGCCGGCGAGCTGTGGCAAGTGTGCCCATCAGCCCGCCGAAGGCGTGCGTGGCCCCCACGCTCATCACCACGTCGAAACCCCGCCCGGACGCGAACGCCCCGGCATCCTCCTCACGCAGCACCAGCCGCTCGCCGACCCCGCGCCCGTCGGCCTGCTTCCGCGCCTCCGCCAGAGCGTCCTTCGATACGTCGACCCCCACGGCCGTCGCCTCCGGATGCGCCACCAGCGCCCGTACGAGCCATTCGGCCTGCCCGCACCCCAGATCGAGCAGCCGCTCGTCCCCCCGGACCACGGCCCGCCCGAGCAGCCGGCGTACGGACTCGTCGTCGAGCGGGGCGGCGACGGGATGACTGGCATGGGCCAGCCGCGATATCAGCGATCGATTCATCCACGCACCCTCCCACCGCCACCGCTCCGACCACACCAGCTTTTCCCGGTTACGCCCGGCAACCGGCGGGCTCGCTCGCCGCGTCCTTGATCAGACAATCCTTACGATCAACGAACTGAGGGTTCATGTGTGGTTCATGCGAAACCGGTGACGGAGTCGGACGGCGCGGATTACTGCGGGGTGCGGTGGCGGGAACGGCTGCCGGCCTGGCCCTTGGAGTGGGTACGGGCACGGCGTCCGCCGCAACGGGCGAGCCGAGACGGCGGCGACGCGGCGACAGCGATGTCTCGCTGCGCTGGCTGGGCGTAGCAGGCTGGGAGCTGGCTTTCGACGGACGCCGCATCCTGGTCGACCCCTATCTCTCCCGCCAGGAATACCGCGTGCCGGGCGGCAGCGCCATCGACCCGGACAGGCGGCTGGAGCCGGACAGTTCGACCATCGAGACGATCGTCGGCCGCCACCTTCCCGAAGCGCCGGAGCTGATGCTCGTCACGCACGGGCATTTCGACCACTTGCTCGATGTCCCGCACCTGCTCAACCGCCGTCAGTGGCGCGACCATTCGATCCGCACACTGTGCGGGGAGACCAGCTGGCACCTGCTGCGCGCCATGGGTACGCAGCGCAAACGCGTGGACGAATGCCTCGTGGTCAGCGGCGGTGAAGTGTTGCGGTTCCCGGCGGGTCCGACCGCTCAACCGCCCGCGTACACCGTTGAGGTGTTCCGCAGTCTGCACAGCCAGTACGGCAGTCACGGCTTCTTCGCACCAGGCACCCTGACCGATCCACCGCGCCACGTCCGCACGTTGGGCGACATGCGCGAGGGCGGGACACTGGCCTACCAGGTCACCGTGGGCGACCGGCTGCGGGTGATGTTCCTCAGCGGTACCGCGAACCTCACCGAACGGGAGCTCGAAGGCGCCCGCCCCGACGTACTGGTGCTCGGCGTCAGCGGACATGCCGCGGTGCACCGCTACGTGGAACGGGCCATGGAGGTGCTCGGCAGACCTCCCGTCGTCGTACCGAGCCACCACGACGACATGCTCACGTCGCTCCTCTCCCCCAACCTGCCCGACAGCATCAGCAAGGACGCCGTCACCGCCCTGCGCGCCACTGTCCACGCTTACGGCACCCAGGTACTCGAACCACGCCACCTGCACACGCTGGCCCTGTAAACCCGGAACCGATGCGGCCACCGCCCACCGCTGGCAGAGACGACGCACATGAGAGGCCCGCGGTCACTGACCGCGGGCCTCTCCCGTCATCCCCACCCGCGCGCCTACAGCACCGGCAGGTTCTTCCGCAGCTCGAAGGCGGTGACCTCGGAGCGGTATTCCTCCCACTCCTGCTTCTTGTTGCGCAGGAAGAAGTCGAAGACGTGCTCGCCGAGCGTCTCGGCGACCAGTTCGCTGCGCTCCATCAGGGCGATGGCCTCGCCGAGGTTCTGCGGGAGCGGCTCGATGCCCATCGCGCGGCGCTCGGCGTCGGACAGGGCCCAGACGTCGTCGTCGGCGCCCGGCGGGAGCTCGTAGCCCTCCTCGATGCCCTTGAGGCCGGCGGCGAGCAGGACGGCGTACGTCAGGTACGGGTTCGCGCCCGAGTCGATCGAGCGGACCTCGACGCGCGCCGAGCCGGTCTTGCCCGGCTTGTACATGGGGACGCGGATCAGCGCGGAGCGGTTGTTGTGGCCCCAGCAGATGTACGAGGGCGCCTCGCCGCCGGAGCCGGCCGTGCGGGTGGAGCCGCCCCAGATGCGCTTGTACGAGTTCACCCACTGGTTGGTGACGGCGGAGATCTCCGCGGCGTGCTTGAGCAGGCCCGCGATGAAGGAGCGGCCGACCTTGGAGAGCTGGTACTCCGAGCCCGACTCGTAGAACGCGTTGCGGTCGCCCTCGAAGAGGGAGAGGTGGGTGTGCATGCCGGAGCCGGGGAACTCGGAGAACGGTTTCGGCATGAAGGTCGCCTGTACGCCCTGTTCGAGGGCCACCTGCTTCATGACCAGGCGGAACGTCATGATGTTGTCGGCCGTCGAGAGCGCGTCGGCGTAACGGAGGTCGATCTCCTGCTGGCCGGGGGCGCCCTCGTGGTGGCTGAACTCGACCGAGATCCCCATGGATTCGAGCATGGTGATCGCCTGGCGGCGGAAGTCCATGCCGACGTTCTGCGGGGTGTGGTCGAAGTAGCCCGAGTTGTCGGCCGGCGTCGGCCGGGTGCCGTCGAGGGGCTTGTTCTTCAGCAGGAAGAACTCGATCTCGGGGTGCGTGTAGAAGGTGAAGCCGAGGTCCGAGGTCTTGGCGAGGATGCGCTTCAGTACGTACCGGGGATCCGCGAAGGACGGCGAGCCGTCCGGCATCAGGATGTCGCAGAACATCCGGGCCGTGCCGGGGGCCTCGGCCCGCCACGGAAGGATCTGGAAGGTGGCCGGGTCCGGCTTGGCGATCATGTCCGACTCGTATACGCGGGCGAAGCCCTCGATCGCGGAGCCGTCGAAGCCGATGCCCTCGTCGAACGCCTGCTCAAGCTCGGCCGGGGCCACCGCAACCGACTTCAGGAAGCCGAGTACGTCGGTGAACCACAGGCGTACGAACCGGATGTCGCGCTCCTCCAGCGTACGGAGCACAAATTCCTGCTGCTTATCCATCTGGTCTTCCTACCCATCCTTGCCGGTCAAGCCGCCTGCTCCCACGCCTCGGGCGCACGTCGGGGCACCCGAGCATCCCACCACACGGTTTCCAACACATTGCGGCCCCTGGGATCTACATCCGGCGCCGTGCGGGTGAACGCCCGTGTCCGCTACCCCGCCCGCTTCCCCCATAGTGCCCACGGCACGCCGGGACTGCCCCATGCTGGGGCGCCGGCGGAGGAAAATCTGCCACGGCCGGAGCAGACATGCCACACTCGTAGTGTCCGCCCCGAGCGCTACAGAAGATGGTGCAAGTGACCGCCCAAACCCATCGGACCACCAAGGCCGACCGCTTCGACGACGACGACTTCCCCGCCTACACCATGGGCCGGGCCGCCGAGATGATCGGCACCACCCCCGCGTTCCTGCGGGCCATCGGCGATGCGCGGCTGATCACCCCGCTGCGCTCCGAGGGCGGCCACCGGCGTTACTCCCGGTATCAGCTGCGCGTCGCCGCCCGGGCCCGTGAACTGGTCGACCAGGGCACCCCCATCGACGCCGCCTGCCGGATCGTCATCCTTGAGGACCAGCTGGAAGACGCCCTGCGCATGAACGAGCAACTGCGCGAGCAAAATACCTAGTGCGGAAACTGCAGATTTTAAAGCGGCGCGCGTGGAGGGTTTATGGCACCACGGCGGATGTGACGAAAGACCTCTGGCGCGTCCGCCGCACCGTGCTACTGTTGATCTCAGTTGCAGTTGTGGTTCCCAAACTTCAAGTGCTCCCGTGACTCACCTGTTGCGGGCGCACTTTCGTATTTCCGGTGCTTTGTTCCGGACGGGGCAATCATCGCGGCAACGCGACTCGGAGTCCGCACAGGGCGGCTCCGGCACTGCTCCAAAGGAGAATGACATGGCTTCTGGCACCGTGAAGTGGTTCAACGCCGAAAAGGGTTTCGGCTTCATCGAGCAGGAGGGTGGCGGCGCTGACGTCTTCGCCCACTACTCCAACATCGCCACCCAGGGCTTCCGTGAGCTTCAGGAAGGCCAGAAGGTGACCTTCGACGTCACGCAGGGCCAGAAGGGCCCGCAGGCCGAGAACATCGTTCCCGCCTGACGCTGACGCGTACTACACGGTCGGGGCCCGCACCTGAGGGTGCGGGCCCCGTCTCGTTGCTTTGAATCGTTGCCCCGACTCGGTCGCCCCTATCGTGCGACCGACTCATGAGCGGTCGGCCACGATTCTCGTCGCCCCGCCACATCCGCACTTTCTTTGTGCGGCACTGCAGCCACTTCGAAGCTCCCGGCAAAAGAGTTTCAAACCTTTTCACCGGCTTCATTTCGGCTTTTTAATTACCGGCTCGTTCTTGCGATTCCTTGCGGCAGTCACTCACTCGGTCACTGCTGCCCGGAATTCCTCGATACGTGCCCATCGAGGAGGGTTCAGATGAACCGCGCAGCACGTTCGAACGACCGTGAACGATTTTCCCGTACCCGCGCCGGCGGCAACTACGCCGGCCGCACCAGCGACCGCGGCGAGCGCTTCCGCCCCGCGGCGCCCAACCGCTCCTCCGGCTCCTCCGGCCGCTCCCCCCAGCGCCGCTCCTCCGCGCCGCAGGGTGAATTCGCCCTTCCGGTCAGCACCACGCCGGCGCTGCCCGCGGTCGAGGCCTTCGGCGAGCTGGACATGCCCGCGCCCCTGCTGGCGGCGCTCACCGCCCAGGGCGTGACCGTGCCGTTCCCGATCCAGGCCGCCACCCTGCCGAACACGCTGACCGGCCGCGATGTCCTGGGCCGTGGACGCACCGGCTCCGGCAAGACCCTCGCCTTCGGGCTCGCGCTGCTGGCCAGGACGGCCGGAAAGCGCGCCGAGCCGCGTCAGCCGCTGGCCCTGGTGCTCGTACCGACCCGTGAGCTCGCCCAGCAGGTCACCGACGCCCTGACGCCGTACGCCCGCGCCGTGCGGCTGCGCGTCGCCACGGTCGTCGGCGGTATGTCGATCGGCCGCCAGGCCGGCGCGCTGCGCACCGGCGCCGAGGTCGTCGTGGCGACCCCGGGCCGGCTCAAGGACCTCATCGACCGCCGTGACTGCCGCCTGGACCAGGTGAAGATCACGGTGCTGGACGAGGCCGACCAGATGACCGACATGGGCTTCATGCCGCAGGTCACCGAGCTGCTCCAGCAGGTCGCGCCCGAGGGCCAGACGATGCTGTTCTCGGCCACCCTGGACCGCAATGTCGACAAGCTGGTACGCAACTACCTGACCGACCCGGTGGTCCACTCGGTCGACGCCGCGCAGGGCGCCGTCACGACGATGGAGCACCACCTGCTGCACGTCCACCCCGCCGACAAGCAGGCCACGGCCACCGAGATCGCGGCCCGCGACGGCAAGGTGATCATGTTCCTGGACACCAAGCACGCGGTCGACCGGCTGACCCGGGACCTGCTGGCGAGTGGTGTACGGGCGGCCGCGCTGCACGGCGGGAAGTCGCAGCCGCAGCGTACGCGCACGCTCGACCAGTTCAAGAGCGGCCACGTGACCGTGCTGGTGGCGACCAATGTCGCGGCCCGCGGCATCCACGTCGACAACCTCGACCTCGTCGTGAACGTCGACCCGCCGACCGACCACAAGGACTACCTGCACCGCGGCGGCCGTACCGCCCGCGCGGGCGAGTCCGGCAGCGTCGTCACGCTGGTGCAGCCCAACCAGCGCCGCGAGATGTCCCGCCTGATGCAGGCCGCGGGCATCACCCCGCAGACGGCCCAGGTCCGCTCCGGCGACGCCGAGCTGACCCGCATCACCGGTGCGCAGGCGCCCTCGGGCGTGCCCGTCACCATCTCGTCGCCGGTCAGGGAGCGCCCGGCCCGCAGCGCGTCCTCGCAGCGCGGGCGCCGCAGCGCTCCGGCGCAGGCGCGCCGCCGGTCCTACGGCGGCAGCAGCGCGGGCGGCAGCCGCGGCGGCGCCGCGTAAGCACAGCGGCACGGCAGCACGGCAGGATTCGTACCAGGTGCGGGCAGGAAGTGGCTTCGGTCAGTTCCTGCCCGCACTGGCGTACCGGGCCCAGGCGGGCAGCACGAACCAGCACAGGACGAACCACAGCACCAGGCCGCCGACCAGCCACAGCGCGGTGGCGTCATGCCTCGCCACACGCAGGATCAGCAGCAGCGCGGACGCCATCGTGCCGAGCATCAGCACCAGTCCGACGACGGTCAGCCTCGACGCCCACAGGACCGTCTGCGGCTTGATCCGGCGTCCGGTGACCAGGCGGTGGAAGGACACAGGGCCGACGAGCGCGCCCACCGTCGCCGCCCCCAGCACGACCGTGACGACGTAGATGTCCTTGTCGGTCGAGGACAGATCGGTGAAACGGGGCTGGAAGACGACGGTCAGCAGGACGCCGAAGAGGATCTGTACGCCGGTCTGCGCGACCCGCAGTTCCTGGAGCAGCTCCACCCAGAGCCGGTCCGCCCGCTCTTCCTCGGTCTCGTGGCGCCCCCGGAGCAGGTTCGTCTCCGGTGTCTCGCCCGTCCCGCCCCCGTCCGTCATGGCGATGTCCCGGGCCCGCTCTCCAGGCGCAGCTGGAGCTCCTTCTCCTGGTCGCCGGAGGCCGAACCCTCCTCGCGCACGGCGAAGGCGGACTGGAGCTGCTCACGTACCCGGTCCACCGCGCGGTAGCCGCCCTGGAGCGTGACGGTCACCGGCGCCGTCAGGCGTGCGGGGGCGGCCTGCTCCCGGACGTCGAACACGTCGTACGTCGCGCTCCACACCATCGGGCGTCCGTCCATGCCGTTGTGCAGTTCCTCGTCGGCCTTGCGGTCCGACTCGAAGGCGGTGCACAGCGCGCCGAAGACGGCGTTGGCGTCCTCCTTGGAGCTGCCCGTGAGTTCCACCAGGACCTGCGTTCCGGGGTGTTCCGTGCTGTTCACTGTGAGGCTTCTTTCTCTCGTCGTCGCCGATCCCCAGGCTCACCCGCCGGGATCCCGAGCGCGACCGGAGACAGCGAGCAGCGGGTACCCGCTCCCTGGGCCGTAATGCCATCGGCCCGGCGCTCCGTGACGGTCCGTGTGCCGTCGCACCCGCTGGGTACGCGGGTCATGGGCCGTCCGGCCCGCCGCGGACAACTGGGGAGAGCACATGACGGTCGCGAAACAGAGCGTTCTGGTCCTGGACTGCGCCGAACCCGAGGTGCTGGCGGAGTTCTACGCCGGCCTGCTCGACGCGGAGGTCCGGGTGGGGACCAACCCGGACTTCGTCGAGGTCGTGGGCCACCAGGGCGTCTGCATGGCGATTCGAAGGGACCACGGTTACGCGCCGCCCAGCTGGCCGCGTCCGGACGACTCCCAGCAGGCCCACCTGCGCATTCTGGTGGAGCGCGGCGACATGGACGAGG
This sequence comes from Streptomyces sp. ISL-99, assembly GCF_018614005.1. Lineage (NCBI taxonomy): Bacteria > Bacillati > Actinomycetota > Actinomycetes > Kitasatosporales > Streptomycetaceae > Streptomyces > Streptomyces sp. ISL-99. The sequence continues at coordinate 3,404 of NZ_JAGGPC010000042.1, read as the reverse complement.
CGGAGCGCGAGGCCGTGAGCCTCGGCGCGCGGCCCGTGGACACGAAGAACAACAGCGGACCGCGCGACGAACGCGTGTACTCCGATCCGGCCGGGCACTCCTTCACGCTGGCCCACAGGTCCGCTCCGCGCTGACGACCGGCGTACGACCGCCCTGGTTCAGAGCGCGTCGCGCAGAGCCGGCAGCAGCGTCTTCTCCGCCCAGTCGATGAACGGCCGCTGGTGCTCGCCGCCGACCTGGACCAGGGCGATCTGAGTGAAGCCCGCCTCGGCGTACGGCCGTACCGCCTCGACGAACGTCTCGACGTCCGAGCCGCACGGAATGGAGTCGGCGACGTCCTCGGGCCGTACGAACTGGGTGGCCCCCGCGAATCCGGCGGGCCCGGGCAGCTCGGAGTTGACCTTCCAGCCGCCGCCGAACCAGCGGAACTGCTCGTGCGCCCGCTCGACCGCCGCGTCCCGGTCGGTGTCGAAGCAGACGGGCAGCTGCCCGACCCGCGGCTTTCCGCTGCCGCCGTGGCGGTCGAAGGCGTCCAGGAGTTCGCTCTTGGGTTCGGTGGCGATGACCAGGTCGCCGAGGCGGCCCGCGAGCTCGCAGGACCGTTCGCCGGAGACGGCGATGCCGATCGGCGGGAGCTGGTCGGGCAGGTCCCAGAGCCGGGCGTTCTCGACGTCGTAGTGCGTGCCGTGGTGGCTCACGTCGCCGCCGGCGAACAGCGCGCGGATGATCTCCACGGCCTCCTCCAGCATCTCCAGGCGGACGTGCGCGGCGGGCCAGCCCGCACCGACGACGTGCTCGTTGAGGTTCTCGCCCGAGCCGAGGCCGAGCCGGAACCGGCCTTCGGCGAGCAGCTGCGTGGTCGCGGCCTTCTGGGCGACGACGGCGGGGTGGTAGCGGACGGTCGGGCAGGTCACATACGTCATCAGGGGGATGCGGGAGGTTGCCTGCGCCGCCGCGCCGAGGACGCTCCACGCGTACGGGGCGTGCCCCTGTTCGGCCAGCCACGGGAAGTAGTGGTCCGAGGTCACGGAGAAGTCGAAGCCGGCCCGCTCCGCGGCGACCACATGGTCGACCAGGTCGCGGGGCCCGGCCTGCTCAGTCATCATCGTGTATCCGATTTGCACCATGACGGACGGGTTGCCGGTCGCCGGGGCACAAAACATCCGCCCCACTGGATGCGACGGATGCGGCCCGCAGGGCGTACGGAGCGCCGCCGCACACTACGATTTCCGCCCATGGGGGGACGGCGGCAATCCCGCACCGGGCGCACAGGGCGCACAAGACGTCCCACGGCGCTGCTGAGCGCCGTGGCGACGCTGCTCACCGCGGTCTTTTTCTGTCTGGGTGCCGGTTCCGAGCCCCGGGAGCAGCACGGGCCCGTCGCCGCCGCGACGGCCGCCGCTCCCGCGCAGGACGGGCCCGCGTACATCTGCCCGTACGACTCCCAGCACTGCGGCGCCTTCCCGCACCTGTCCCCCGCCGTGCTCACCGCGCCGCCGCCGGCCACGCCGGTGGCCGCCGAGCCGCAGTACTTCGCACCGCCGGCCGGCGCTGATCCGGTACGCGGCGCCGGGGTGCTTCCCCGTGCGCCGGGGCGCCATGTCCTTCAGGTGATGCGGACGTAGCCGGGCCGCCCGCAGCCGGGACTTCCGCTTTTCCCCACCCCCCTCTCAGCAGGCGAAGGACTTACACCATGGCTTCCAACAAGACCGCCAGCGCGTCACGCAAAGCCCGAATAGAGGAGATGCGCCGCGCCGAGCAGTCACGCGAGCGCAGAAACCGGATCATCACGATCAGCATCAGCGCGGTCGTCGTGGCCGGACTGGTCGGATTCGGCTCGTACGTCTTCCTCCAGGAGTCGGAGAAGAAGGAACAGAAGGTCGCCCAGGCCAAGGCGCCCGTGAAGAGCGAGAAGTCCTGGGACGCCAAGAAGCTCGGGCGCAACCACGTGACCAAGGACGTCTCCTACCCGATGACGCCACCGGTGGGCGGGGACCACTCGCAGGTCTGGATGAACTGCGAGGGGGACCTCTACAAGAAGGAAATCCCCAAGGTCAACGCGGTGCACTCGCTGGAGCACGGCGCGGTGTGGGTGACGTACAACGACAAGGCGTCCGACGCCGACGTCAAGAAGCTCGCCGAGAAGGTCGGCAAGACCCCGTACTCGCTGATGAGCCCGGTCAAGGACCAGGCCGGTGCGCTCATGCTCAGCGCGTGGGGCAAGCAGGTGACCGTGGACAGCGCCACGGACCCGCGGGTCGACCAGTTCTTCACGAAGTACGTGCAGGGGCCGCAGACGCCCGAGCCCGGTGCGGCGTGCACGGGTGGAATGGCTCAGTGATGACCCGTACGTACTGGGCAGCCGTCACCGCCGTCGTGCTGGCGATGCTCTTCGCGGCGGGGGCTGTCACGGTCGCCGCCGGGAACGGGAACGACGGCGGCAGTGGCGCTTCCGCGGCGTCCCGTACGCCTGGCGAGGATTCCGCGGACGCGGGCTTCGCACGGGACATGTCGGTGCATCACCAGCAGGCGGTGGAGATGTCGTTCATCGTGCGCGACCGCACGAAGGACGAAGAGGTGCGCAGGCTGGCGTACGACATCGCCAACACGCAGGCGAACCAGCGGGGCATGATGCTCGGCTGGCTGGACCTGTGGGGTCTGCCGAAGGTCTCCTCGGACGAGCCGATGGCCTGGATGGCCGAGGGCGGCCCGGAGCAGGGCGGGCACGGGTCGCACGGAGCGCACGAGGTGCGTGACGGGTCGCTCATGCCCGGCATGGCGACCAGGGCCGAGCTGGCGAAGCTCCGCGAGGCGGACGGCAAGCAGGCGGAGATCCTCTACCTCCAGCTGATGACCGACCACCACAAGGGCGGCGTCACGATGGCCCAGGGCTGCGCCGACCGCTGCGAGGTCGGCACGGAGCGGTCGCTGGCCCAGGGCATGGTCGACGCCCAGGAGTCGGAGCTGGCGCTGATGGCCGACCTGCTCAAGGCGCGGGGCGCGGCGCCCCGTCCCTGACCGGGGCCGCCCGGCCGGCCGCCAGGACCGCCCGGACCACCGCGTCCGGGCGGTCCAGCATCACCAAGTGGCCGCAGGTCTCGGCGACTTCGAAGCGGGCGCCGAGGGTGCTCGCGAGGCCGCGCTGACGCTCCAGCCAGCGCGTCGCACCGCGTCCGCCCCTGCCGTCGTACGCCGCGAGGACCGTGACCGGGACGCTTTCGGGCAGCGGGAAGCGGTCGCGCAGGGCGAGGAGTCCGGCGGCGACCGCGCGGTAGTGGGTGTTCTCCCGGAGCGCCCCGCGCAGGACGCGGGAGGTGCGGTAGCAGCGGCGTACGAGCGCGGCCGGGGCGGGGTCGCCGCCGCTGCCCGCCGGGTCCGCGCGGCCGGCCCGCACCACCGCGCGG